>CAZYGV010000090.1:0-5460 GCA_964647155.1 uncultured Thermoproteales archaeon
GTTTACCAATGAAGTGATAGCCTTGCTCCTTGTACACCTCAATGAATTCCCTTGGGATAGGTATGGAAATCACCTCTCAACTGTACTTCAGTCTACGCGCTTAAATACTCATTTAAACATACGGGAGAATGAAGAGAAATTGACTTCAGGTACTGGATGGTATTGGTATGAACTCCTCCTCTGTACCATTCTGTGTTATGACTAGAATATCAATACCATCTCCAGAAACAGCATCTCTCTCTATAGCTCTCTTAATAGCTCTGATAGCTATCTCACGACCTTCCTTAACTGTTATGGTGTCTCTATATTGATCCTCGATAATGCCTATAGCTATCTTAGCACCTGTACCGAGAGCTGCATACTTATCCTCAATCAATGAACCAAGTGGATCAAGTACAAATATGTGAGCACCTTCATCATCTATACCCCCCACAATAGTCTCTGCAAAGTACGGCATAATCCTACTGTTGAACAGTATTACTGAAAGCAGCTTAGCAGCTGCTCTGACAGAAATAGGACTCTTATTCTCTAGCTCATATAGAGAAATGTAGTACCTCAGTAACTTAGTCAATGTCTGCATATCAGCTAGGATACCAGCAAAAGCAACACCAATCCTATTGGTTACCCTAAACACCTTCCTTCCTGATCTACTCAACATATAGAAACCATACGTAACTCTCTTCTCCGAAGCTAGAACAACACCATCTGTACACCGGATTCCAACTGTCGTAGCACCAGGCATGTAGTAATACTCTTCTTCTGCCCTACGTAGTCTAGATACTACATCTCGTGAAATCAAGGTAAACCCCTCAACCACACCTAACTAGAGATGAGTTAAAAAACTTCACTAGCAAGAGTGTAGTGAGTGTCTAGATGAGTAAGGTAGGTACTAGGGTAAGAGATGTTGTGAACTACAATCCATTCCACGGACTAGGCATATCCATTCCTAACTCTGCTGAGGACCTAATGAAGAGCATATATCAGAAAGCAATGAGGATTGAGGTCAAGCTACCTAAGACACTACCTGTCTTGGTGAAAGCAAAGAGGAGGGAGAGAGCAAGAATTGAATTCGCTACGAAATTAGCTATTGAAGTTCTGAGGAGAATAGCTTACACCATGCCTTTTGTGGACTCCATACACCCATTCTACAGGGACCTACTATCGATCTTCATACCGATCGATGAGTACAGAAAGAGACTAGCGAAGGTTAAGGCATGTATAGATGTAGTCAAGAAGATCTCGAGAGATGCACTCGTAATGTTGACAATAGCAGCTACACCACAGGATGCAGCTAAAGCTAGGAAGATGTTCTTCGGTAGACTTAGGTCAGTCTTTGAGTCACTCGATGAGGAGTTTAAGCTCTTTAAGAACCTAATCAAGGAGATGAGAAAGCTACCATCAATAAACCCGGAGATACCAACAATAGTTGTTGCAGGTTACCCAAATGTCGGTAAGTCATCACTGGTGAAAGCAGTCTCAACAGCAAAGCCAGAGATTAAGGAGTACCCATTCACTACAAAGCACCTGGTCCTCGGTCACATAGATCTAGTACATGATTTCAAGGTGCAGATAGTCGATACACCAGGATTACTAGACAGACCACTCTCAGAAAGGAATAAGATAGAGCTACAGGCAATACTAGCACTTAGACACCTAGCTAAAGTCATAATATTCCTGATAGACCCAACAGGGCACTCAGGCTATGAGTTGGAACCACAGCTAAGGTTACTAAATGAAGTGCTTCAGTACTTCGGAGATAGACCAGTGATAATAGCGATAAACAAGGCAGACCTAGCTAGTAAAGAGGAGTTGGATAAGTTGAAGAAACAACTCGAGGAGAAGTACAGGCTACCGATCTTCATTATCAGTGCAGTAACAGGAAGAGGGTTAAAGGAGCTAATGAACTACGCAATTAAACCCATACTCGACGAACTCATTAAGAAATTGAGAGAAGAGGCTATGAGAAGTACTCATTCCTGAGACCAAGACCCTTAACCTTAATTACAGCCCTCTCACCAAGATCACCCTTAACCTCGAACTTAACACCCAGTATCATCTCTGTAACCACGATGTTTGTCTTTGTGTGAAGCGTCAATTCGCTCACACCAATCTCTGATGTACCTGAAGCAATTGCAATGTACGGAATCAGCATATCACCCATATGCTTGTCAAACGCCATACCTCTTTCAATCTCCTGTATAAGCTTCTTAGCAGCTTCCTCACCAACAACCTCAGCCCTCTTACCTCTCTCACCAAGAGCATCAGCACCTAAGATAAGTCCTCTATCCGATATAGCCCAAAGTACAATACCACTACCAGGACCTAGATGTGGATCTCTGTTAGGTTCGTAGTACTCAAGGCCTATCTTAATCGGTACATCAATACCGTGGTCCCTAAGACACTTCTCAGCAGCTTTAGCTTGCCTCTCAGCAACATGCTTAGGCAGCTTCACGCAATGTGAAATACCTCGAATTTCAACTAACTTACCGAATTCAAGTTCTTGGAGGGGTTTCAGGAAGGGAACAGGATAGGTCTTAGCTATGACGTGGCCACCACCGCGAGGGTAGTGACCACGACGAAGAACACCAACCTCAACTCTATAACCCATTTTAGCCAGTACAGGCACTAGTACATACCTAACGTAGTCGATTGGTGGACTCCAAGCAACATCAGTACCACCAGTAATCTCAAACTCACACTCACCAGGAGCAAAAGCAGCAGCAGGAAGAAGAGCCTGCAGTACGAGAGATATGCTACCAGCAGTACCAACATCAAACCTAAATCTACCAGCAACTCTCCTCTGTGGGATAAATGTCAACTCTCTAGAACCCTTGTAAGCACCCTCTAGCTTAGCAGAGCATAGAGCAGCAACAGCCTTAACACCAGTAAGGTGTTGAGCCTGTAGTCCTGGATTAGGTCTCTTAGCCCTTATATTGAATATCCTAACAGGTCTAAGCACAAGTGCAGACAATGCAATGCTACTCCTAACTATCTGACCACCACCCTCAAGCATTGAACCATCAATCTCAACGATACCTCTTGAACTCATAGATACCACCTGAGGAAATAAAGGTAAAACACCTAATTAGATAGACTTACCCTCATCCACACTACACAAACTTACTCATTACCTAGTGAGAAGAATTAATGTTCAATGACACAATTACGTATTTTGAGCTATACATGAGCAAGACCCTAAATACTCGTAAGTAGGACTGATATCCATGACCATGAGACCAGTAATTACGTTGCTAACTGATTTCGGCACTAGGGATCCCTTTGTAGCTGAGATGAAAGCTGTTATACTGAGCATATGTCCCGAAGCAACAATTGTGGATATATCTCACGATGTTGAGAAATTCAATATAAGACATGGTGCCTTTGTACTAGCTTGTGCATACAGGTACTTCCCCAAGAGAACAATCCACGTAGTCGTTGTTGATCCTGGAGTCGGTACTGAAAGAAGACCTATTGTGATCAAGACAAGGAACTACTACTTCATTGGTCCTGACAATGGTGTTCTACTGCTAGCAGCTGATGAAGATGGTATTGAAGAGGTACGTGAGATCAAGAATCCTAGGTATATGCTGCCACAGATCTCAACTACCTTCCATGGTAGAGACATTTTCGCGCCTGCAGCTGCTTACATAGCTCGTGGAGTACCGCTGAGAGATCTGGGCCCTGAACTAAAACCAAATCAGTTGAACAGACCGAAGTTCAGCACTGTAGAGATACGTGGTAATGCAATTGAGGGGGAAGTACTTCACATCGATTCATTCGGTAATGTGATAACGAATATTAAGGCTCATCACTTGGATGAAATCGGTATTAGGTACGGAATGAGGTTACTCGTGAAGTTACCAGATTTAGGTATAGAGCTTGAAGTACCCTTTGTTAAGAGCTATGGATACGTCGATGTAGGTAAGGAGCTAAGTCTCATTGATAGTCACGACTTCCTAGAGCTAGCAATTAACCAGGGGAGTTTCTGCTCAAGGTATGGAGTTAGAGTAGGTATGAGGGTAATAATCACGAAATGCGATTAGTACCTAAATCACGTAAAATGTACTCCTCCACTACACGACCATCGATAACCTCTACACCTTCCTTCCTAAGTAACTCAGCTTTCATCCACCACAAATCTCTAGAACCAAGATAACCACCAACAAAACCACTACTCATGACAACTCGGTGACAGGGTATCACTAAAGGCCACGGATTTCTCGCCAATATCCTAGCTACTATACGTGGTGATGTTTTGAGCACCTTAGCCAATACACCATAGGTTGTGACCTTACCTGGAGGAATACTATCGACGGTAGAGAGTACTTTCCATTCAAAATTACTTAGCAATTCACGGTAGATGAACTTTCGTACATAATACGATAGGTCCACTCTACTCGGTTCAGCATACAGTGCTTGAAGTAATTTAACGATAGTGAAGAGCGGAGCTACCTCGCCCTTGTACTCCTCCTTACTCAGTAATGTAGCTCTCTTACTGATGAATTTACAGAGATTACTCAGTATAGAGGTGAAGTAGTTATAGGGGATCGGAGGTATGTAGGCGAGTAGTTTTCGGCAGCTCCACCATACTGTAGCTGTTCTGTAGCTACCTAAATCGACCTCGATAACAAATATCTTACTCCACAACATGGCACTTAGGGGGAATATCTATGGAGGTTCGTGAAATACTTGTTGATGAGGGGGTAAGGTACTACCTATCTATTGCAGGTATTGTCTTCAGTAGGGAGCTACGTGAAGATGATGTTGACGTGATACTCAAAGCACTCAGAGAGAGCGAAACTGAGTTCAGAGATGCGGTCTTAGTACTAGTTGATGCGAACTACGTAGTATCACTGAATCAGCTTGTAATAGCTTCTGTTCAAGCTATTAGAGCTTGGCTTAGAGGAAGAGCAAGAGCTAAGAAGCTTGGTATTGAGCTGCTTCTGTGGATTGGTGCTAGGAAGCAAATAAGAGAGATAGTTAATGTACTCGGTGTCCATCGAGGTCTTTTACGTGCTTATCTCCTGTGCCTAAGTAGGGATAGAGAGCTATGCAAGTTAGCTTGTGAAGGTACACTGAGAAAGCTAACTAATGTCATTGAGCTGTGTGTTGTTGAGCCAAATGACTTACTTAGGAGTGTACTCACTGATCTATCCTGTCTAGAGATACTGAAGAAATGGTTTGAGATAGCAGATAATGAGCTATCAGCAACACTAGGGTCACAAGTTGAGAGGTTCGAGAAATGTATTCTTTCACGAATTGCACTACTCGCCTCTGAGTAGCTTTGCCTCTCTGAGTACTTTCATCAGTGAGAATACCTCTTCATTTGGTGAAAGTACAGAAATTCCTGTAGATTCCGGGAAGATTTCGAGGTGAAGTACTTTCTCAGGGTTCTCGAGATTTACCTTTCTCGGAATCTCCTTAGCTATGGAGTTTATCAACTCCATCCTATTAACTGGT
>CAZYGV010000091.1:0-5445 GCA_964647155.1 uncultured Thermoproteales archaeon
TCCTTCTCACTAATGGACATTGATCCAGGTGGTCGAGTCCTACTATGCGATACAACAGACATAGTCGTAACTACTGTAAGGAGGGGAGTCTACAATGCATGGCTTGAGTACTGTTCCAGTGAAGTTGTGAAAAGAGTAGTTTATCCAAAATTGAATCCACCCTGCACGGAGTGCTACTGTAATCATGTATGCAAAGGTGGTTGCTTTGCTAGATCATACCTCTATACAGGGAAGCTAGATGTTCCAGATCCATTATGTCCATTAGCTAATAGAGCGTTGACATGAGGGAAAGACTAAATAACTCCTCAAATTATGTACCACCAGGTTAGGTAGCCGGGGTGCCCGAGCCAGGTCAAAGGGGCGGGACTTAAGATCCCGTGGCGTAGGCCTGCGTGGGTTCAAATCCCACCCCCGGCACCAACAACTCCTCCTTAAACTGTATCTGTGATGAGGGCCCAGTAAGCGGATTATAATGAAGAGAAGGAAGGGGCAAAGGGGTAGAGAGGGGCTGAGAAAGAAGATCAGAGGGAAGAAAAACTGTGCGTTCACTTCTTTGGGACCATTGGCTTAGCCATATCCTCAATAGCTTTTCTCCAGTCTTTTGCTTTAACTATGCCTGATGCTACTAGTACTCCTTTGGTACCTAGTTCAAGTGCTTTAGCTACATCCTCACCAGTGACTATACCTGCACCACAGAGCACAATGACTTCTGGATTTATCTTCTTCACCAGGTCAACAGATCTGGTGACTACTTCTGGCTTCTCCTTAGATACTGCCTTTCCTGTACCTATTAGCTCTGGTGGCTCTATTGCAACCATGGTAGGTCCTAGAGCGGCTACCGCCGCTGTCTCCTCAGGTACTGTAGCACATACACAGGTTACCAGACCTAGTTCCTTAGCCTTCTTCACTACGTAGGTTATGTAATCGAGTCTAACTCTCTTCTCACTGTGATTAAGTATTGTCCCTACTGCTCCAGCATCTCTAATTGCTTCTAGAGTTACATGTCCTGTCTTAGCACCTGGTTCAACAGGGTCTACATGTTGTGAGAAGACTGGTATGTCTACTTGTTGTGCTATGTACATTAGGTCTGTTAGCTGTGGTGCTACGGCTATGCATACTCCTAGATCTCTGCTAACTGCTTCTGCTACTTTAGCTAGTTCAAGACCTTTCTTTCCTGAGGCTTCTCTATAGGCTTTAAAGTTTATTAAAAGAAGGGGGAATTCGATTTTTCTGCTCATGGAGACACCTACATTCTCTTGAATCTGGACTTTAGCTTCTCTAGTACCTGTGGTAGTGTTGTGTACTCCATCTCCTCTGGTCCTAATCTGTGCGGCATGAATGGTCCATGTCTTCTGATGTAGTCTGCTATGTACGCTGCTACTTGTCTTGTGTAGTCGAATGCTGGGTCATCAAATAGGTCTATTGGTCCCTCTAGATAGCCGTCATGTAGCTGGAATCCTAGTGCTACAATCTTTGGTGGTCCGTCGAACCTTGTCATCTTTGGTCCGTAACCTATCTTGTTTTCCCAATCTATCTTCTGCATCTTCATTGGCATTAGTGGTCCGTGGTGACTACCTCTCATCCATCCTGCTACTAGGTGTGGGAAGGCGAATGCCTCTAGTATCTCACCGACTGCCGGTAGTCCATGCTGTGCTCTGATCATGCACACTGGATCGTCCTTACCTACGTACCTACCTGCTATGAGGTTTAGCTTTGTTACACTACAGACTGCTGCTGGTAGTCCATCCTTTCTGAATACTCTCTCGATGACATACCTACCTGGTGTACCGATGAGTGCTAGTAGGTCATACATTTCCTCTGGACACCTAAGCTCTACGTATTGACCCTCAATTAGGTCTAGTACTCTGAATATGAAGCCATCGTGCATCTTTGGATCGATTATTAGTCCTGCTGTATTGAATGGGTCTGCGAAGATTCTAAATAGTGGTAGGTTGAATGCTCCTGGTTCTGTCTTGTCTGCACCGAAGACTACAAGTGGTTCACTTGGTCTCTCCTCAAATTCCATCTCTGCTACCTGTGGTCCCATTCCTCTGATGTTTCCTGAAAATGCTTCAACTAGTAAGTCTTGTCCAGCCGCATAGAGCTTTAGTTTCTTTGAGACCTTCTCAGTTATTTCTTTAAATGTTGTCCAAGCTAGCTCGTGTATCTTAGGATTGTTTTCACCGTAGTCATGTGTCATGAGCAGTGCTAGGTCATCTCCGAAGTTGAATACGAAGTAGTCAATTATGAGTCCATTCTTTTTTGCCTCTTCCATTTTCTCCTTGGCTACCTCTAGTTGCTTGGGGTGGACAACAACGTGACCTGGTATTGAACCTATGTCAGCTTTAATCAGAGAAATCGTTATTTTTCTTGGCATTTTATAGTCACCTCGTTTCCGTTCTAGCACGTACCTTACTTTCTTAAAAGCTTTTGCATATTGATGTGTACCAAGTTCATTTAATACCTATTGAGTACTAGGTACCTTACTACTCTTCCTCTTCTCTTTCCTCTTCAGGTTTCTCAGGGATGTAGTAGTACTCCTTCAGTACCTCCTTTTGGTATCTATCTAGCCATGAACCTTCCTTGTTTATCCTAGGTCTTCCGGTATGTAGGTCACGTCTAAATGTGATATCTAGCTCACGTAGGAACATGTTCATTCCCTCTCTTAGCCCTACAGGTGCATGTGCTATACCGTGTACACCTGGTTCTCCGCTAAAGACCATGATGGCATCAGCTATGAAGTCCTGCATTATCACATCATGCTCAACTACAAATACTGTGACTTCTCTCTCCTCGGCAATTCTCCTAAGTACCTTAGCTACGGCGAATCTCTGCTCAATATCTAGGTAGGCAAGTGGCTCATCAAGTAGGTATATCTCGGCATCGCGTAGGAGACAAGCCGCAATGGCTACTCTCTGAAGTTCACCACCACTAAGTTCCATGATGTCCCTCTTCAATAGGTATGTGAGTTGTAGTGGTTCAGCTAGTTCACGCCAAATCCACTTATCTCTGTAGTTGGGATCTATCTTAGCAAATACTTCCTCAACGATAGCGCTCATTGTTGGTTTTATGTACTGTGGTTTGTAGCTCACTCTAACTTTCTCCGTGTACGGTATCACCACTCCCTCATCTGGTTCAAGTACGTTAGCTAGTATCTTCACGAAGGTTGTCTTACCTATACCGTTCGGTCCTAAAATACCCACTACCTCACCTCTATAGACTTCACCAGGCTCAACCTCTAGAGTAAAGCCAGGGAACTTCTTTACAATTCTAGACCAGCCAAGCAATACCCTCTCCTTACTCTTCTGTCTCTCTGGTGGTCTCAACCTAAATCTAATCGGCTCTGACCTAATCCTCATGTTCTCAGCTGTTAGATAACCATCAAGGTACTCATTGATACCAACACGAACACCTCTTGGTAGCGACACTATACCATATGCACCTGGAGCACCGTAGAGAACGCATACGTAGTCAGATACGTAATCGAGCACAGCTAGATCGTGCTCAACAACGACAACAGTTTTACCTTCACTCGCTAACCTCCTAATCAACTTGGCTGCTCTCAATCTCTCACGGACATCTAGATGTGATGAAGGTTCATCGAAGAGATACACATCACCATCGCGTAGGTACGCAGCCGCAATAGCTAACTTCTGCAACTCACCACCACTAAGCACACCAACGTCCTTATCTAAGATATGCTGCATGTGCAGTAGCTCAATGACCTCTTTCAACTTACCCCTCTCATCAATTCTACCTAAAACATCATGAACCTTACCCTTAACAACACGTGGAATAGCATCAATGAACTGAGGCTTATGTACAACCTTCAATTCCTTCCTCGATAACTTCTCAAAGTAAACTTGAAGCTCAGTACCTCTAAACCTCCTAATTACCTCACTCCAAGTAGGTTCTCTATCTACGTAACCTAAATTAGGCTTGAGTTCGCCAGCAAGTATCCTCAAGACGGTGGTCTTCCCAATAGCATTAGGACCTATCAACCCAAGTACCTTACCTTCCTTAACAATCGGTAGTCTATACAGCTTGAATCCACTAGGTCCATACCTGTGAACGCATTCCTCTTCAAGCTCTTCAGGTAGATTCACAATGTAAATTGCCTTGAAGGGACACTTCTTAACACAGATACCGCACCCTGTGCACAGTACTTCAGATATCACTGGTCTACCAAGTTCTTCAGAAAACTTTATTGCTTCCTTACCTGTCCTAGCTAATGGACAGAACCTAATACACTCCTTGTTGCAGTACTTTGGCTTACATCTATCCTTTATAATAACAGCTACTCTAACCATACCTGCTAAATTCGTGCTCGAGAGGACTATTAAGTTGATGTTTATAGGCTACTCAGTGCTATGTACTACTCGCTACCTTCTTCGCTTGAGGTTTCTTCAGCCTCCATATACGTCTCCAGGAAGACCTTGTAGTAATCCTCCAGTAGCTGCCTCTCCTCCTCAGTTAACTTACGTTCAGCACCAGTAACTACAGCCATCTTTGTTCTCTTCTCTTCCTCAACTTCATGCTTAACTCTGTAGCCAACCTCTACACTGTGAGTTACCTCAATAGTATTCTTACATTGAGGACATATCAGTACAATCTTGTTCTTCTCTCTACGCGGTACCATTAGCTTACCACATCTTGGACAAAACTTCAAGTTTACACCCCTTATTAATTACTAACCCTTTGATAGAACTGCAACATGCGTAAAAACATTTCGCTCAAGCACCTTGGAATATATGAGTTAAGGTACTATTTAAAGAGAGTGTTATGAAAAATCTAAATTACCATTCTTCCTCTTCCCACTCCTCCTCTTCCCATTCCTCTTCCTCCCATTCTTCCTCTTCCCATTCTTCTTCCCATTCTTCCTCGTGCAATACCATCGACGTCACCAAGCATGCTACCTATTGCTGAAATTTAAAGTTTTACATCTTCGTATCATTAGCAGTAAGCCTACACTACTGGGTTAAGGTTTTTATTCTATGTTGTGGTGCTGTTCACGGTGTTTTAATGAGTTACAACCTAGTTGTATCCACTGGTAGATGGCGTGAGGCTCAGTGCATTAATGAGCTTCAGGTTGCAGCGAAGTTAATGGGTGAGGGAATTGAAGTTCTCTCAGTTAGGAGGACTGGATTCCCTGGTTTACTCACAGCATTAGTTAGCTCTGATCCGAAGGAGTTCACGAGGAAGTTACGTGAGTTAGTGCTCTCTAGCAAGTTCATACCCAGCTTCATACTCAAGGTCATACCAATAGAGGTGGTTGTGAGCACTGACTACGAGACGATAAAGAGGAAAGCTGTTGAGTTGGCTCTACGTGAGATTCCTGAATCAGCTACCTACAAGATAGAGATTAGGTACAGGGGAGTACCAGTTAATAGGATGGAGTTTATCAACTCCATCCTATTAACTGGTACTCCCCTGTACCTAATCTCT
>CAZYGV010000092.1:0-5434 GCA_964647155.1 uncultured Thermoproteales archaeon
TGTTGGTACCATTCCCTTAACTGCACCACCCTCAACTAGTGAGTAAATGTCAACACCCTCTCTGAATAGTGCGTAGTATGCGAAGTCATTGAAGTACTTAGTTATCCAGTTGGCAATTGGACCACCGACACTCACTATGGCGGTCTTCTTGGCTTTATATACATCCTCCTCACCGGCTACTGGCTGATCTGTCTTAACATAGTATGTGAAGTTAATTAGGCCTAGTACTGGTTCCTTTGTTACCTTTGTCCTACCAATGAACCAACCTGTACACTTCTTTGGTAGTCCTGTAGCTGGATCGAACTCACATAGTAGCCATGGAATTGCGCTCTCGTATGGACTTAGCTTGTCAAGTGCTGGTAGTGCCGGCGATATCATCTCATAGAGTGCTGATGCACCAAGTACGTCCTCTGCCATTGAACCAACAAAGCCAGCCTTGAGGTCTCTTGCTCTACCAACTACTAGATATCTGTATTCGAAGTTCTTCAGGTACTCTGGTAATCTACTTAGGTCTTCACGTGGATAGAATACCTCAACGGCTAATGCCTTAACCTCGGTATCTAGCTCATATTCTAGTTTGCCATCATTGTCAACGTCTACACCTGCTTCAATATCCTCAGCATCGTTGTAGTCTGTCATACCGATTACTTCAACAAATCTGATCTGTCTCTTCTCCTTGAGTTTAGCTAGCACATTCTCCTCAAAGTCTGTACCACCTTTCTCCTTTGCCTTGTACATCCACTGCACAACTATGAATGGTGTCTCTGGCTCACCTGGTCCTACTGGTGGCGCGGGTATGTCTGTTACCTTTGTTCCTGGTGGAAGTATACCCATCTTCTCTGGCCAATTGGGGTACTCAGCTTCTGTTACCTTTGGTGGGTTGGGTATCAAGTATGCTGGTGCATAGACGCTGTATTCAGTTGCGTTCGGCCAGTACATTGCGAAGAATACGTACTTCATATCTGGTGTGAATGCCTGTACAATATCGAACTTGTTCCATCCAATGATTGGGTGCTTGTATACTGACTCACCGACGTTGTGGAAGTAGTGTATGTATGATCTGTAGCCTGGATTAGCTATTGCTGCTAGGTCAAGCTCGTAGTGCTGTGCAAATACGAACTTCTTAATTCTACCTAGTATCTTCTCTGGTATCTTTAGCTTAACGTCCTTGAGTACAATAACCTTCTTCTCTACCTTCGGGAATATGATCGTGAATACTACGTCAGCAATTGGGTAGCCCCAATCTGGTACACCTTCTGTTGTAATTGTTATGTTTAATCTAGCTATGAATAGTCTAGAGTCTTCATATAGTACCTTAATACCGTGTGGTATTAGTCCGCCCTCTACCTTCTGGAATGGTGTTACTGTTGGTGCCTCTACTCTGATCCACACTCCTCTACCTGCTTCCTCTACTGTTCTGTTGCTGTAGATTGCGTATGCGATGACTAGTCTGTCTTCACCTGCCATTGTATCTACGAACTCAATTGCGAGGAACCAGCCCTGTACCCAGAACTTCTCTGCTACTGCTTTACTTGCCCAGCTCTCTGTTGAGTCCCATTCTGCATCACTTGTACCATATGCTAGGCCTGCGTGAGCTGGTGTTGCAAACTCGCCATATTCTGTAAATCCAATTCTCAAGCTTGCTAATCTAGTACCCGTTAATGCCTCAACAACAGCACCCTGCGATTCATTCCATGTCTCGTTTACAGCTAAGGCTCTTCTCTCAATCATTAGTCCTAGTTTGTGTTTGTACTGTTCTAGGCTGTAGTAGTCTTCGTGTAGTTTACCTTTTACTATTACGTAGTCTGCGTAGTATGGTGCTCTTGGGCTTTGACCTGGTGTGAAGGCGAATGTTGGTATTAATGTTGCTAGGATTAGTGCTATGGCTAGTGCTAGAGCTGTAGCTACTTTAACATATGCTCTCCTACTCATGGAGACACCGAGGTTCCTCATTTCCTCTAGGTTTTATATCAGTTTTCTCGGTCTGATTTTTCGACTCATTTTCAAATTGTTTGTACTCATGTTTTGCTTCTTCTCTTCCTCTCTTTCCTCTCTTGGTATATTAATTCGATTAGTCTTCCGATGACTCCGATTACGAGGCAGTAGTAGGCGTATGTTGCTAGTTGGTTTGCTCTTGCTTCCTTTCCTATTGCTAGGTGTATTGCTGCGCTTATGAGTAGTGCCATGAATGCTACTATGAATAGTCCTGGTATGTCTATGATCTGTAGGTACTTACTGATTTGTCTTAGGTATGGTCTTACTTCCTCTCTAAACTTCTTAAAGGCTGTTGTTACTGTTCTTGGTGTTGTTGCTGTTGATGAGATTGCTAGTAGTGTTGTTGTTGCTATTAACATAGCTAGTTCTGGTATCTTGTGTGGTAGCTTGATGTGTTTGGTCTTTGCTTCCTGTGTTAGTCCTAGATTGGGTATTGCTACTTTGGGTGTTTTGTATGGTAGTGTTGTTGTTTTTGAGGTGTTTTCCTCTAGGTGTTTTAGTGTGGTTGTTGATATTAGGGATGCTGTTACCTGTCCTGTTGCATCTACTTTTAGTGTGTAGGTCTTTGTCTCTGGTATCATTATCTTTAACCTGTGGTTTCCTGTACTTAGGTTAATTGCGTAATTTAGTTCAGGTATCTTGATTTGTGCTTTACCTTTTGTCTCTATCTCCAGTATGTAGGTTCCTACTCTAAGTGGTATTCTGTATGTTCCTTGATTCACTATGTAGTTTACTCTGTAGTACCTACATATGGTGTGGAGTGTTTGTTGTAGGTGTTTTGTCTGTACTAGAGCTATGGCTTCTACTTTTGTTGGTTCTCTGTACTGGATTTCTAGTCTATGTACTCCTTCTCTTAGGTATGTTGTTCCTAGCTTTATCCAGGTTGTGGTGTTTACTAGTGTTCTCTGTTTTATCTCTACGTTACCTATAGATAGTATTATGTTTATTTTTCCTGAGTGTACTAGTGCTAGTACTGTGTAGTTTGCTGTTTGTTCTATGTTAATTGTCGTTACTAGTGGTTCGTGTCCTGTTGTTGATACTGGATTGCTCAGTACTTTACTCATGAGTACTTCCATGTGGTGGAGTGGTTGATTGTAGGTGTACCAGATTCCTAGCTTTGTACTGTATACGTCTCTTGGTGTTGGTGCTAACTTGTCGAGTTCTATGATTAGTGCTGTCTCTGGTTTCGTTATTGCTAGGTGTAGTATTGCTAGTGTTATTACTTGATTTGGTGTCAGTATGGTGTCTCTGAATTGTTTTAGGTACTTTTCTGTTCCTAGTTCTATCCTTATGATTGGTGGTGTGTAGTTTGTGAACCAATTTGTTTCTAGGAGTTTTGTTAAGTCTCTGTACGTTCCTATGAACACTATTGGTGTACTTGATTTCCTTGGTTTTACTCTGTATAGGGTTACTTGTTTTCTGTACTTGATCTCTAGGTCCTTATGCTTGATCTCTAGTGGTCTTAGGTCTAGTATGTACTTTACTCCAAGTGATTTAACTAAGTTCACGAAAGCTCTTGTCCTTCCTTCTCTAAGTAGGTTCTCTATGTAGAGTGTCTGCTCTAGTCTTCCAAATAGGGTGTTCTGTGTAGTTATGTTCTTTGAGGCTACTCCTATTGCTAATGCTCCTACATTTGGTACTGGGTACCCGTAGTACCTCATCCAAGCATCAACAGGTATTACGAGTACTGGTGCTTGTGTTACTCTCTTACCTGCTTCTAGGTATGTCCTCGGTATTGGTAGTAATTCAATGCCCTTAACTATGAATGGTATTGCTAAGTAAGTCGCTACTACTAGCACCGTGATGGTTAGTGCTACTGGTACTACCCTCATTACCTCTACATTAAAGATCTTAGCTCTCATCAACCTAAACTGCTTCCCTATAACCTCGGTTATTGAGATTACTGCTAGTGGTATCAGTGATGTGTACGTTAGTTGTGCTAAGAAGCTCCATCTCATTGCTGTTCTAAGACCAGATGCTACTGGATTAGTTGCTGCTAGGTATAGTAGGTAGTTCCCTATTCCTGGTGCATTTGGTCCCAGTGATAACGGTATGGTCACTACTGCTACAACAGCTAACGTAGTGAGAACCAGTGGTTTCTCAACATACCTCTTCACATCATCTACGTAACGTATGAGTGCTAACGCCATTATCGCTAAGATAACCTCTAATGACCACACTAATGTCTTGATGCCAAGTTCCTGTAACCACGGCGTGTAGGTGTATGCTCCTGGCTTTGGTACTGCTAGTATAGCGTAGAGAGTTGAGGTATGTGAGTAGGAGACGTAGGTACTTAGTGGAAACCTAAATGTCTGCTGAATTATAGGTGAACCTATTGCTATTAATCTCCAGTATGCTAAAGCTGCTAACGCTATGGTTGATACTACAAGTACTGCCAGGTTTCTCAACCACTTACTTCTATCCACACAGTAGTGATGTGATACCGGTAGCATCACTACAATTGCTAATAGTGAGATTGGTATCATTACAGGATTCACAGCTGATGCATATACACTAGCTAACGTTACCAACCATAGCAGCGCCCTTATGTTCTCTAAATTCATTAAGTAGTACAGGATCCAGGGTAGTAGTACGTAGCCTAGTAGTACGTTCTTGTGACCTACGCTGATGAACATTCCTATCATTGGGTTCTCGACGTAGATTAATGCTGCTACGGGTATTGTGTATTGGGTGTAGGTACCTGTTCTGTATATTGTCTTTAGGAATTTAACTAGTCCGAAGTAACCAATTAGCTGGAGGGTCACTACGAATATGACGTATCCCCAACCGAGTGGTGTGTAGGTGTAGAGGAGTGTCTGTAGTAGGTGTACTACTGATCTTAGGGTTAGTGGGTTTGTTGGGTCGAGGACTATGCTTGGATTCCTACCTATAGCTGGCATCCACGTGTACTCCCAGGCAGCGTCAGCACCACTTGGTATACCTATCTTCTGGAGAGTGAAGTATAGTCTCGATAGTATTATGGCTATTGCTACTCCGTGAAGAATGTACTCTAGTAATTTGCTCCTCATGTACGTCACTTCTCGGTTAAACTCGCTGTAACTTATAGGTTAAGTTATCGTAATCTCAATACCGTAACAGAGCACGCGTCTGTACTTCACGTATGGTTCTCAAGCGAGAATTACCTAGGTAGGTTGAGTAAGTTCTTATCTAGACCCAACCCCAAGATGAGTACAATCACGAAATTCGTAAAGGAGTTCAGAGTCAGTAGACCACTAATCAAAATAGAGTGCGTCAATGGAGTCTTCAAGAGAATTGAAGTCGTAGTATCTGCACCATGTGGCTGCACCCGGTTCGTCGCTAGAAACCTCCTAAACTACAGATTCGAATAAAACGAGAGAGACCTCCTAGACCTACGTAAGAGAGCATTCATGCTACACCACACATACCACCTGCAAAGCATCCATGGAATGGGATAGAG
>CAZYGV010000093.1:0-5387 GCA_964647155.1 uncultured Thermoproteales archaeon
TCAATGTGGTTTCTGTACATCAGTCAACATATGCTATAGCGCTGGTGTTGGTTACTGTACTGGCTGTCTCTCGTGTTACTGGGCTTGTCCGTATGAGGCTAAGGTCATTGAAGAGGTCGAGGAAGAAAGGAGGTTAATTCGTGTTAAGGTAGACGGTGTTGAGGTTCAGGTTCCTGAAGGGATAACTGTGTTGAGAGCACTTGAGCTATTGGGTTATCGGATTACGGTATTTCCTGAAAGAGGTGAGAAGGTAGTTAATGCACCGTGTAGAACTGGTAGCTGTTGGGCCTGTGCCGTAGTTATAAATGGTGAACTTGAGAGAAGCTGTATAACACCTGTTAGAGAGGGTATGGAGGTAAGTACTGATGTTGAGGATAAGGAACCTCTCAGGATTGTTCATGGTCCTCAACCTCATCCTGTTGGTGGTAAGGGTACTCCTTGGTGGGAGAAGAGGAAGGGTAGGTATATCGAGGTAGCGATCTGGGTTGGTGGTTGTAATCTCAGATGTCCACAGTGTCAGAACTACTTCGTTACGTACGACAATACCTCAACACCAATGACTCCTAAGGAAGCAGCTAGATTGATGACCTACTACAGGAGGAAGTACGGTGTCAGTGGTCTCGCTATCAGTGGTGGTGAACCGACGATAAATAGGAGGTGGTTAGTTGAGTACTTTAAGGAACTTCGTAAGCTGAATCCTGATGAGAAGGCGAGATTGCACCTGGACAGTAATGGAACAGTCTTGACACCTGACTACATTGATGAATTAGTGGAAGTTGGTTGCAATAACATTGGGGTAGAACCTAAGGCACTCTACGTTGATACCTACATGAGGATTACGGGAATTACAGATCGAGAACTTGCTGAGAAGTACCTACAAACTGCTTGGAATGCTGTGAAGTACATCATTGATCACTACAGGGATAGGGTTTACCTAGGTGTTGGATTTGTCTACAATTCAGCACTGATAAGTAAGGAAGAGATTGTGAAGATGGGTGAGAAATTAGCTTCCTGGGATCCGGAGGTACAGGTATGTGTTCTCGACTACTTCCCCACCTTCAGGAGAAGAGACCTTGTGAGACCTTCACCAAGTGAGATGTTGGAAATCAAGAAGCTTCTAAATGATGTAGGTCTCAAGTACGTCATAGTCCAGACATCCATTGGTCACTTCGGACCTTAGCAATAGATATTACGTGGCTCTTCTCTTAAGGGTGTGGATGATGAGCAATCCCGACTCTGAAAGGAGGATGAAGGCGATTGGGACTGACTATGTGGAGCTTGATGCTAGTGCTCTAACTGCTTCAGCAATAGAGTCTACGTTTAGGTGCTTCTTCAAGTGGTGCTGACATACTTCATTGATGTCGCGGAATTTCCTACCACAAACTCTACATGAATTACCTTCGCTGACGATCTGTGTGCTGTGTGCAGATGCTACGTGCTTGATTAAGTCCTTCACCTCGTTAAACACTTCACTGCACCAGGGACAAGGTATTTTGAAGTTCAGTGACTTAAGTAACTTAGTCACGTGCTCATTCCTCAGTGCAGTACCTGTTTTCGGATCAACAGCATTCACTCCTAACTCCGTAAGTGCCTTCACTACCTCACCCACATCAATCGAAGTCCCTAGTACTTTCTCGGTGAAGTCACGTACAGCAATAGGCTTCACCACTAGTGTGTTGATGGGTCTATATCCTACACTCCAACATCTATGTGCTATGTAGTACAGGATAGCTCCCGTGACACCTACCATGTCTATCCCCACTACTGCGACTAGGAAACCCTACTTATTCGTAACCGTAATGACCTACATGTACAGTGTAGTTCAGGGTAAGTAATTCAATGTGAGGGATGTATGTAGCTATAGTCTTGTCAAGTATATGAGAGAGTTTATAGTTAATGCTGGTTTTCAGGTAGGGGGTTAGTTCTTTGCCTTAGTCTCTAAGGTGCTGTATATGGTAGTACTTGGTCTCACGTGAAATGTCCACACCTGTAATTCACAGCTTTACACGCACAACACGATCCATGAATAAACTCATGAACCTCTCCTCATCAACCTCAACTACGATCTCTGCATTTGGCTCTACCTTAATCCAAGGCCTTCTCTCCACAATTGATTGTCCTCGAGTTAATTCACCGTGTAGCTCGATGTATACCTTCCCTGTAATGGACTTCCTCACAATCTTCTCATCAATTACTGAAGCTACTGTCAATGGATCGTGGAGAAAGAATAGTGTGTACTCATCTGCTCGTGGCTTAGCCACCTTAGCTATGTACTTAGCAAAGAACGTGTTGTACCTCTCTATCTCACCTAATCTCTCAACTGTAATCGCTGTCTTCGGGTTATGAGTTACATCGAGTCCAAAGAGCTTAATTCTAGCGCTCGAATTGAGTACGATGTGTGCTGCCTCAGGATCAGCGTAGAAGTTGAACTCTGAGACAGGTGTAACATTACCATACGCATATGGTGTTAGTCCATAGCAACCACCCATGATAACTACTTCCTTCAATCTCTTAGCTACTTCAGGTCTCGTCAACATTGCCTTAGCTACATTTGTTAGAGGACCAATAGCTACCAAGGTTACTGAGTAAGGTGGTTCACTTAGAACTAGGTCAGCTATCAGCTCACTAGCATCCTTATCTACAGGTCTCTGCGTGGGTTCTGGGAACATACCTGTATCACCAAGACCATCACTACCGTGGTAAACCTCACCAGTTACGAGCTCTCTAATAAGTGGTTTCTCTGAACCTCTAGCTACAGGTACGTCCCTACGCTTAAGAACCTCAAGAACTCTCAATGCATTCCTCGTAGTCTTATCCACGGTTGTGTTCCCGGCTACCGTAGTTATGGCGAGAACCTCAATCTCAGGAGAGTTGAGTAGTAGTGTGATGGCTAGTGCATCATCTATACCAGGATCTGTATCCAGTATCACTTTCTTCATTACAGTACTCACCTCACCCCAGATATATGGTGGTGTAGGCGAACTTATGAAGACTTAGAGTTGGTAGCTACAATAACTAGCGTAGGGTTGTGACCATACTTCCTAAATGTCATTACCACTGTAGCGAGAATTTGCTCAAGATCTTGACCAGCTACAAATGCGTGCGCAATACATCTACAGTCACTAGAACCAAAACCTCTAGTCAAAGGTTTGAAGAGCTTCGAAAATTCCATAGCGAGTACGTGCTCTAGCTCTCTCCTCGCGTACTCAGCATAGACAATAGCTTCAACTCTTGCAAAGTGACTACACGTGATGTAGTCTATATGCCACTTAATGGCTTTGTCTCTCCTAACATGTCTACTGAGTCTACTCTTCAAACCACCAAAACCCCAAGCAGAACCAACATACACTACATATCCTTCAGGTACCTCAACAACGCCAAGAGACCCAACACGTAGGTGCGTAGTAGTCAGTATCCTCACAATTAGGACGTAGATACCAGGTACCCTAGGTACAGTGCCCATTAACTCCTTACTTGAAGTACTCATTCTCACCTAGTGCATGAGTACCTAACCTTTCTACCTAACTCATCCTTAAAGCACCACAACCCCTCTCCAAAGTCAAGAGCAACAATGCCCAATTTCCCAGCTAACTTATCGCTAATCAAGACCTCCTCAGCTCTATCACTGATAACGACATTAGACTCAATACCACCAACAATCCTATCCTCCTCAACAACAAACACCTTAACAGCCTTGGGTACTCTAATCAACCTTACTACAGTACCATCAGCAAGGACATACTCTCTAACCTCAGAACCAGAGGGAAGCTTGGGTAGTAGATCCAGATGCTCAGCTACTTCTCTTGGCACCAATAACTCAGGTTCTCTAGTTTCATAACCACTATTGACTAGAGCAACGACGTCGATGCTATGTTTCTCTCCCCTCACCAACCTTAACCTCAACCTTATAGCCATGAGGCTTTACCTCATCTCTAGGGTAAATCCTACCAATACGTTCTCGCTCAACCTCTCTAAGGTATCCCACTCTCTCTTTCACAAAATTCCCCTAGATAATTAGGGAGCAGAATAGCAATTAAGGTTACTCAGTTACAGAGAAGAGAAAAGTGATGTGAGGTCTAGAGGTTACGGTGAAAAGGAAAAAGTAAGAATGTTGAGTTTACCGAAATCACCACTCAGGTTCCCATTCCCAAGGTGCTTTTGCTACCTTTCTACCAATTACTCTTGATCTTAGTAGTCTTCTCATGACTCTACGCTCTAAATCTTCAAGTCTCTCTAGCATTATCTTTCTCTCAACAGATGCTACTAGCTTTCTGGTCTGTATCACCACATCTGGGTTCACTGATATGCTGTCAATTCCACACCTCACTAGGAACTCTACAAATTCAGGATACACTGATGGTGCTTGTCCACAGATGCTAACAGTTCTACCATGTCTATGTGCTACCTTGATTAGGTGTGCTATTGCTCTTAGCACTGCTGGGTCTCTCTCATCGAAGTACCTTGGATCAATGCTGACAAGGATCTCGCTATCTCTGTCAGTACCTAGGATTAGCTGCGTTAGGTCGTTGCTACCTATGCTAAATCCATCGAAGTACTTACAGAACTCATCTGCTAGGAAGATCACGCTTGGTACTTCAGCCATTGCCCAGATCTTGAAGTCTCTACCACTCTCTAGACCTTCCTCAGCTAGTAGCTCAATGAATTTCTCAGCCTCCCATAGAGTCCTCACGAATGGTGCCATTACCCATACGTTCTTGAGACCGTACTCCTCTCTAACCTTCTTAATTGCTCTGACCTCTAGTTTGAATGCCTTGACGTACTGTGGTGAGATGTACCTCGCTACTCCTCTCCAGCCAATCATTGGGTTGCGCTCTTCTGGCTCGTACTTCTCACCACCTCTCAGCTGTCTATACTCATTCGTCTTGAAGTCACTGAATCTCACGACTACTGGTCTTGGGTAGATTGCTCTAGCTACGTAGGCAATGCCCTCAGCTAGCTTGTTTACGAACTTCTCCTCCTGTCCAATCTCGATCAGGTACAGTGGGTGATCTCCAATGTAGCTTGCTAGTATGAACTCAATCCTCATTAAGCCAATGCCGTCGAATGGTAGGTTCTTGTACTCATCGATCTTCTCAGGTACACCTAGGTTCATGTAGATCTTAGTTGCTGTTGGTGGTGCTAGTACTATCTCAATTGCTGGTACTGCCTCAACCTTCTCGACCTTCTTCTCAGCTGGCTTAGCTAGCTCAGCAACAACACCCTCGTACACTACACCTGTCTTAGCATCAACTGTGTACATCTGACCTGTCTTCATTACCTTAGTTGCGTTACCTGTACCAACAATACATGGTATACCTAACTCTCTACTCACGATAGCTGCGTGACATGTCATACCACCTTCATCTGTCACAATGGCAGCAGCGATT
>CAZYGV010000094.1:0-5345 GCA_964647155.1 uncultured Thermoproteales archaeon
TGAGTGTAGCCTTCATCTGTTGTTACGTCCTCGAATACAATTGTCTTGTTTAGTCTTATTTTGACTGGTACACCAGCTACTGGCTCTGGTGTTACGCCTAGTATCTCAGCATTTGGTGGACACATTACGCGTATACCGAGTGCTGTTATATCCTCTAGTGGTAGTGCTGTCATGTTAAGGGACTCAAATAATTCTGGCCAAGTTACATGAGTTAGTGTCTCGTTTAGTCCTCTAAATACTAGCACTGTTCCATCTGGTGCCTTAAATCTCCATAGGATTGTTACAATGTAGTCTGCATAGGTTGGTGGTATTAGTCCTTCCTTAATTTTTGCATACTTTTCTAAGTCTGTTAGTGATATCTCATATGTGTACTCGATCCAACCTGTTTCATTTGTCTTAATCCAACCTGTATCGATTACTAACCTCTCACCTGTTATGTTGAAGACTACTAACCTAACTTCCTGGTTGCTAAATGCTGCTGCATCTATTGGGTATGTTGCTGCTGTTACGTTTGGTAGGTATAGTCTTGTGTAGAACTTTAGCGTTGTTACTCCTGGTGGTGTGGGATAGTATTGGTTTTCTGCTAGGACTGCTACTGGTATTGCTATTAGGGCTAGAACTAATGTTATCACGAGTATTTTGTTCATAGTCTTACCCATACAGGCTTCACCCTATGAACTAGATGTCGGTACTGCTCTTTCCTAAGTGTTTTAAATTAGTTTCTTTGGTCTAATTTCTCGACTTGATGATGGTTTTATGGTCTGATTTTTCGTTTATGTTGTTCTAAGTCGTTAGGTTTAATTCTCGGTATCGTTTCATTGTTTAGATATGCTTAGGGTTTTGGTTACTGATGTTGATGGTGTCTTGACCTGTATTAACATCTGGGATTTTCTACACAGGTGTTTCGGTACTAAGGAGCGTGCCATAGTTCACGAGAGGTGGTATAGATCCGGTTTGATTGATTACGTTGCTTGGGCTAAGTTAGATGCTCTTTTGTGGAGAGGTAGGTCTTGGAGTGAGGTTTTGGAGTGTGTTTCTAAGGTTCCTGTGAGGTCTGGTGCTCGTGAGTTAATTGAGTTTGCTAGGTCTAGGGGTTTGAGGGTTATTGGCGTTTCTGCTGGTCTTGATGTTGTTTATCATGCTCTTGCTCGTGCTGGTGCTGCTCCAGATATCTTGGTTGCTAATAGGTTGAGGGTTTGTGGTGGGGTTGTTACTGGTGATGTCCTTGTATTGGTTACTGATAGGAATAAGGGTGTGGTTATGGAGGAGGTTCTCAAGATGCTTGGTTACTCGTGTGATGAGGCTGTTGTGATTGGTGATGGTGTCATTGATATCCCTATGTTGGAGAGGGGTAGTGTTTCTATTGCATTTAATCCTGAAGGTCCTGAGGTTGAGGAGGTTGCTGATTACGTGGTTCGCGGTGATCACTTGTGGGGAGTTCTAGATGTGTTGAAGAATGTTCTTAGCTAGCTTGTCTTCGCTATGACTATGTAGTCCTTACTGTCATCATCTACGACCTCTACCCTGTATCTGTGAACCAGTAACTTCGTCGTCACCTCTATCGTTAAGCTACTAGTTGATTTTGGTACTGTGATTGCTACCTCTGCATTTTCTCTCATCAGGTCTAGCACCTCGTCTAGGTAGTTCATGAGTTCTATCGTTATTACTGTTACCGCTGTTAATGTGTTGAAGGTTCTTTTCCTAATGGGTATCTTGGTCATTGTTGCCTGTAGTAAATCTACATTGCTGTGGTGCCTCAACTTTTGCTTTGCTATCTTCAACATGTTTCTCGAAATGTCTAGACATAGTACGTACTTGGCTACTGGTGCTACTATGAGTGCTAGTGTTCCTGTTCCTGAACCTATGTCTATTACTCTTCTCCCTCTTACCTTTACCTTCTCTAGTATGAGTAGGTACTTGGGTATTTGTTCTTTCAGGTAGAGTTTGTCGTATATCTTTGCTAGGTTGTTGTAGTAATTCATTACTTTTATGAGGTAGTTTGTGAGGGGTGTTTGTGTGAGGGTTCTGCTTAGGGATTGTGATCTTGTTGTTGATGTTGTTAGGGGTGTGTTTTGGGAGGGTGTTGATGTTCTTGTTGAGGATGGTGTAGTTGTTGATGTTAGTTCTGGTTTAGATGTTAGTGGTGCTGATGTTGTTCTGAGTTGTAGTGGTTGTGTTGTTGTTCCTGCTTTTGTTAATTCATTCTTCATCATTGGTTCTCCTCCTCGTGGTGTTTCTCTTGAGGATTGGATTAGGAGTAGGCTGGAGAGTCTTTCTCGTGAGGGTGTTTCTAGGGTGTTTTGTGTTTCTGAGTTTATTGAGGTTACCTACTTAGTTTCTCAGGATCTTGATCTTGAGTGTACCGTCTTAGTTCCTGTCCCTGTCCATGACCCTGTCTCTCTTTGGTCTCGTATTCGTGAGTTAATTGAATTAAGGAGGAGAGGTATCGATGTTGGTTTGTACTTGGGTTGCGTTCCTGTTCGTCTTGATGTTGTTGATTTACTGTATTTTGTTAGGGAGAAGTGGGGGTTTCCCATAGCCATCTCCTTTTACAATGATATTCGTGATGTTAGAGATTCTGTAATTGATGTTGTTAGGTCCATCATTCCTGGTTCTCTACTGATTGGTTGTTCTCTCTTGACTAGTGATGAGTACTCTGTTGTTGCTAGATTGGGTGGTGTTGTTGTTAAGGTTCCTGAATTGTGTAGTAGAGTCTGCGGTTCTGTTGGTTCTTACGCTCCCTTGGTTCGTGGTTGTAGAGTTTGTCTTGGCTCTGGTACTGTTAGTTCTTTCTCTTCCTGTATTTACGGTGTTTACGTTGCTAATGTCTGTGAGTTTGGTGTTTCTGATCCTAGATATGTGCTTAGGTGTGCTGTTGGTGAGGGTCTTGGGTTTGGTCTTCTCGATGTTAACTGTAGGTGTGATCTAGCTGTTTTCGAGTTAGCGTCTTCTCGTTATGTTACTACCGATACATGGAGTAGTATCTTGACTTCTATTGCTAATGGGTCTCCTAAGTATGTAATTACATCCCATAGAGTCCTCTATTGTCGTGATTCTCGATCTTGGGTAAAGTACTAATATTTGTCTAATGTGCTTGCTCTAGGTGGTGTACTTGAGTCGTGAGAAGAAGGGTGTTCGTGAGTTCATTACTGCTGAGGATACTGAAATTGTTGATGCTTGGGCTAGAAAGATCTTTAATTCACGTGGTGAGGAGACTATAGAGGTCGAGATATACACCGGTACCGGTTACGGGAGAGCCAGTGCGCCTTCAGGAGCCTCTGTAGGTGCTCATGAGGTAGTTGCCTTTCCCGAAGGCGGCATTGATGCTGCTCTAGAGGCCTTTGAGAATATTGTAGCACCCGAGATCATTGGTATGGATGCAGATGATCAGGAAGGTATCGACAGGAAGCTATGGGAACTAGATGGTACTGGTAACTTCAGTAGGATTGGTGGTGCAACAGCAATAGCAACTTCCTTCGCTGTAGCTAAGGCAGCAGCGGCTACACATGGAATACCTCTATTCCAGCACCTTGGTGGAGCTATGGCTTGTCTTCTACCGTATCCATTAGGTAATGTACTTGGTGGTGGTAAGCACTCTAAAGGATTAGGACCTGATATTCAGGAAATTCTCGTTATTCCACTTGGTGCAGATTCAATGTACGAAGCTGTGAGAGCCAACATAGTAGTTCACTCAAGATTACCTAAGGTAATTAGAAAGTACGATCCGTACTTCGCTGGTGGTAGGAATGATGAGGGAGCATGGACTTCATGTTTGAGCAATGATAAGGCTCTTGATGCTGTTTATGAGGTCTGTAAGGAGGTTAGTAAGGAGCTTGGTATTGAGATTAGGATGGGTATTGATGTAGCTGCGTCATCGCTATGGAATGCTGAGAAGGGTAAGTACATCTATGCTAGGGATAAGGTTGAGAGGAGTCCTAGAGAACAGCTTGAGTACATAACTTCCCTAGTCGAGAGGTATGATCTAGTATACGTCGAGGACCCATTCCATGAAGAAGACTTCAACTCCTTTGCAGAGTTAAGAGATAGAGTTGGTGATAGATGTATTGTCACTGGTGATGATCTCTTCGTAACTAATAGTGATAGATTGAGGAGAGGTATCGAGATGAAGGCAGCAAATGGAATAATAATTAAGCCCAATCAGGTAGGTACTATAACCAGAGCATACGAGACCATTATGCTAGCTAAGGAACATGGGTACGTACCCATCATGTCTCATAGATCAGGAGAGACAGAAAGTGAAGTGATTGCACACCTAGCTGTTGCCTTTGGATGTCCAATAATCAAGACTGGTACTGTTGGTGGTGAAAGAATAATTAAGTTAAATGAATTGATTAGGATTGCTGAGTACCTAGGGAAGAGAGCAAAGATGAATAAAGCACCACTGAGGAAGTTCATGAAGTAATTTAAGTTTTTAAGTTTACTCAGCACTGTTTTGAGAGGTTGATTTCCATGAGTGAGGAAAGTAAGGAAGAAAAGAGAGGAGAAGTAACAACTACTGAGGAGAAGAAACAGCCTGAATTACTAATCAATTTAGAGACATACCTAGCTGCAGGTGTAAGAATAGGTACTCATCTCAGAAGTGCCTACATGATTAAGAGGGGTTTCATATACGGTGTTAGACCTGATGGTCTTTGGCTCATCGATCTGAGAAAAATTGATGAGAGGATTAGAATAGCTGCTAAAATGATTGCTAGGTACGAACCAAGTAAGGTAGTTGCTGTATCGGCTAGACAGTACGGTCAGAGACCAGTACTCATGTTCTGTAAGTTCACAGGTGCTAAACCCATCATAGGTAGGTTCATACCAGGAACCTTCACAAATCCAGTACTAAAGACCTATACAGAACCTGACCTAGTAATTGTTACGGATCCTAAAGCTGATTCGCAAGCAATCGATGAAGCAGCACTCATGGGCATCCCAGTGATAGCTCTATGTGATACCGATTCACCAGTAGCCTACGTAGACCTTATAATACCGTGTAACAACAAGGGTAGGAGATCACTAGCACTCATATACTGGTTGCTAGCAAGGCAGGTACTTAGAGAACGAGGTGAGTTACCACCAGATGGAGATTTACCTGTACCACCTGAAGAATTTGAAGCTAAGACTGTAACAACAATCTAATCTAGTTATGAGGTGATTAGGTGAAAGTTAGGAGAGCTGCTGTAGCCGGTTACTTCTACGAAGCTGATCCAGAAGACCTCAAGAGGAGAATTGAGTGGTGCTTTAGACATACACTTGGTCCTGGTAGATTACCTAGTGTTAAAGAAGGTAGGGTAGAGAAGATACTCGGTCTAGTTAGTCCACATGCAGGGTACATGTAC
>CAZYGV010000095.1:0-5340 GCA_964647155.1 uncultured Thermoproteales archaeon
CAGACTAAACAGAGGATTAGATTGTATGCAAAAAGGCCAGATGATTTGTGGAATTTGCTTTCCAGGTATGTAGTGGTAGGGAATGTTGTGAAAAGTGGTTAACCAAATAGGCTTGCTAGTCCTTCAGCTATGGACTCTTCAGTTGCTTCTTCCTTCTTCTCTTCCTCCTTAGGTTTCTCCTCTTCCTTAGGCTTAGCTTCAGGTGCTGTTGGTGCTGCTGCCGGTGCAGCTGCTGGAGCAGCTACTGGTACTGCTGCTGACTTAATTGCTTCATCTATATTAACTTCCTTTAAAGCTGCAACCAATGCCTTAATTCTAACATCATCAACTGCTATCCCAGCTGCTTCAAGCACTCTACGTAAATTCTCCTCGGTAATTGGTTTCTTGGCATAGTGCAGTAGGAGAGCAGCATACACATACTCCATGCTCTCACCAGTCCACGTACCATACAGCATACCCTACTTTAACTCTTTCGGTAACGTAAGTATATTGCATGTAAAGTTAATTTAGCTAGCGGAAGGAAAAAGCTGGATTTTCCAAATTTTCTAGTGTTTCTCCAATCTTTGAGCTACTAAGCACCTGTTACTGCTCTTAAGTCCGTTTCAAGGACATGCCGAACTTCATCTAGATCTAATTCTGTTCGGGGTGTCACTACTAGTGCTATATAGCTGTACTTAGTACCATCTGTACTAACTTCACCACTAACTCTATATGTAGATAGGTTACCTGCAACGTAATTCATCAGAAGTAACAGCGATAGATAGAAGTATGTTGCAGCTTTCATACCTACGTACTCTCCAAGAATGTACCCCGACACTATGTCCACTAAGTCCTCAACAGTTACTCCCTTACCTTCACTCACATCTATGTTCCTTGCTCTACCAACTATTGTCTCTTCTATCTCATCAACTACTTTGCTATCTAGCTTTTCACCCATGGGAGCGAGGTATACGAAACTAATCACTATCTTATCAAGGTTTGTGAGTAGTTTATCTAAATACTCAAGAGGATCAGGTACGTACTTCGGCTCTAGAATGGTTACGTACAGACCACTCATTTAAGATCAACTCACCTGGCTTTACTCACCAATTACTTCAGCAGTTGCGAATCTTGACCAAACTCTCGTTATTCGTACTCTAACAACGTCACCTGCTTTGGTATTGGGTATAAAAACCGTGTATCCTCTTATCTTAGCCATTCCATCTCCTCTTCTACTAACAGCAAAGACACGAACTGTATATTCTTCACCAACCTCTAATCTACCAAGACCACGACTTGAGGTCGATTTCTTACTCCTTCTAAAGCTACTACCCATCTATCTCACAACCTAAGTACTCGTCGACCAAGAATGTTCTGAACAAGTATAAAAGTCTTCTGGAGCACATAGCTCTAAAACATAATCCTGAAGACGGAGATCTCGTCTACCACTTTAAAGAAAACAGTTATATACCGCGTAAATAATTGCTTCAGTAGTAGGTTTCGAAATCTGGGTTAGGTAGTTAGTGTAGGTAATGGTGAGAACCTTGAGGAATGACGATACGTGGTTTAGATTTATCGAGAGAAAACCTGAGGTAATTTCTCTAGCATTTGAACTGCTTAGGTATGTACTTGAGCATGATGTATTGAGTGAGTACGTGCTACGGTACTTAAAGGATATAGAACCTGAATTTAGTGGTAAATTAATGAAGTTAGTTACTGAGTACAGAGTTTTCACTAAAGATAGTGTCGGAAAAGAGTAGATTAATCAGCTCAGGGCCTCCTATCACTAATCAACCCTTCTAAGCTTCATCACCATAGTCTAGATGATATTGTGTAGTACTTAAAGTTCCCCACATAGATACCGATGTTAAGGCCATTCCTCAGCTAGTAAAGTCTTAAGCACTGCAATCATCTCTCTGCAGAATCTGCCTGGATTAAAGTGCCATGCCTTTCTGTAGCTCCACATCCTCATCTTTAATATCTCCTCTTCAGACATCTTTAGCAACTTAATTGTTAACTTTATGAAGTCTTCATCCGTACGAGCTGCATACCCTTCAACACCTGGTGTTATTAACTCTGCTAGACCTGATTTCTCCGGTAATACAGGTACTGCTCCTTGTGCCATAGCTTCTACAGGTGCCATACCAAAGTGCTCTCCAATTCTTGGGTGTATATAGACCTTAGCTTCTCTATATAGCTTAATCATCTCTATATTAGAGAGTACTCTATCAATTATCTCTACACCTTCAGTACTTAACTCAGTAAGTTTCCTATAGTACTCCAGATGTCTTGGATCTTTTGTACCAACTAAGATTAACCTGGCATCAGGTACTTCAGGCCTTATATACTTCTTAAACCATTCAATTAGTACGTCCTGTCTCTTCTGAGGTACAAACCTACCAACGTAAACAATTACATTATTTCTCCTCTCTTTGAGTTCAGGTTCATAGAGAAAGAAGTCCCACTCAATAGCTGGGTACACGACATACCCTTCAAGACCAAACATGTGGTATAGTGCTCTTGCTGTATAGAATGAGTTCACGATATGTAGGTTAGCTACCCTATAGAATCCATCGAATATCCTAGGGAATCTATACATGTCTACAAAGATGGGTAGGTTCTCAGCTGTTACCTCTTCCTCCTTAGGGTAGTGTATGTACATTGCTCCACCCAGCTCAGGATCAATGATCTTGGTTAAGGTTATGTAGAGAGGTTCCTGAAGCATTGAGAGAACAACACTTGGCTTAAACTCATCTATTGCCTTGGACAAGGTCTCGTAGAGTTCTCTAACTCTAAGCTTCATGAGAGACTTAATGTCACCACCAACATGTTCGGTGTACTTAATGTAGAAGAAGCGTAGACCAGGTACATCAGGGAACCAGGTATCACTCTTAGCCTTAGTCACTATAGCAACCTCATGACCATGCTTAATCAGTTCATATACCAAGATCCTGGTTAACCTCTCACTACCACCGAAGACATTTAGATGAGGGTGAATTACCAGAATTCGCATGCATCCACCAACTCACTTCACAAGTAACTAGTTAAATAGCTTTAACATGCGTTGTTGAGCTAGATCTCCACTAGATAACTAGAAATACTAAATAAGTAATATGTAGTGATAACGTAGCACATATACTATAGGGAGCATGGATTTCCTATACTTAAAGTAGTGATACTGCACAGAAAATGCTCCATGGTCTACATACTGTATCTATTCCCGTAGTGAAACCTTAGATCTAGTTCCTCACCAAGAGCCCAAAGAATTAAGTCCTCAAGTAATAACTTATCCCTAACGAGTATAGGTAAGCCTTCAGTAAGTACTTTATACCTCATACCCGGGGGGAGCTCATCTAGAGGAACTAGATCAACAGGAATACCTAGCTCCAGCTCCAGCTCTGTACCCAACTCGATGAGTTCACAGTGACTTGGTCTCGGTACCATGTACACAGCAACATCTACATCACGTATAGCAGAAGCCCTCAATACTGAACCAAATAGTATCACAATCTTAACCTCCTTTCTAGGCTCAAAGAACTTCCTCAACCTAGAGACTAAGTCAGGTAGAGATACACTGTAGTACCTAATTTCATCACTAAACCCGTAGTCACTTACCAAGATACCTCCCCTCTACGCACTCGATAAACTTCAACACACAGGTAAAGTTCCTCCTCACATTCTCGTAGATTAACCTATCATCAATTACCCAGTACCTATGAACTAGAAGGTTCCTCAATCTAACTAGGTTAACTAGATCACGTGTACAGGGTACCTGAAACCTCTCACATACAAACACCACAGCATCGACATAGGACTTCGGCCTGTACCCAAACTCTTCACGAGCTATGTGAGTACAGAGTGCAACTAGAGATTCAACAAGTACGATAATTACGTACCGAATTGCATACTTCTCATCAATAGATAGCTCATCATATGGTTTTCTCGTTATTCGAAGTACTTCAGTAATGGAGAACCTAATATCATCTAGCCTAGACTTAACAACATCTAGATCAATAGGCATAGTAGCTACCTCAAGTAGTATCCCCTATAAGATTGTTGAAATTAGTATCTAGTGGGATTGATGTCATGAGCTTCGCTACAGCAAGAGAGATCTTGAGATATGCTATCGAGGAATTGGATAAAGCACTTAGGTTGAATAATGTTTTCCTGTACAGAAATGCAGCGGATAAGGCATTTCTAGCTCTCGTAGTGGCTATCAACACCTACATCTATCAGAAACTCGGTACAGTACCACAATCGCACAGTGAGAGAAGGAGATTACTCAGGGAGATGGGTAGAGAGGACTTGAGAGCACTCTTCAGTGACTTAATGAAGACTCTTCATGAAGAGGCTTTCTACGAGGGAATTTACCAACCTGAAGAGGTTAAGTACGCTATCGAGAAGGTAGGGAAGCTAATTGATGATTTAGAGAGGGAATTATCTAAATGAGATAAATCAGCTAGTCCTCCCAACATCACTAATCAGAAGGGTGTTTACTCATCACTGGTAGGTAAGGTACTGAAGGACACTAAAAAGCTTGAATTATGATCTTAGATCTCGATACCAAATGCATCGAAGAACCTCTTAATTCTATCAAACTCCTCAAGGAACTTCACACCCTTAGCAGTTAAGTGATATGCATTACCTCTCTTCACTATTAACCCCTTATCCTCTAACTCTCTAAGATACTTCATCAACCTATCATAAGGCATATTAGCATCCCTCATCAATTCAGTAACTTTCGCACCACCACTACTCCTAATAACCTCTAGAATATCTACCATAATTCTCAACTTAGATCTCCTAGGCTTTCTCACACCTAGTCACCACGTACAGTACGTAGAGGAGAATGAGGAATCCGATGAAACATGCAGTACGTGACATTACGTAGATGAGAGGTGTTAGGAGGAGTAGAGCAGTTAGGTGAAGTACTTGTCCAGTAAGTATTGATATGAATGCAAGTAGTATGAGTAACGATAACTTCTTCCTATTGCTGAGATAGACCATAGCTTGGCTGAAGACTATGAAGAGGAGCAGTAGTAAGCTCACAATACAAGCTACGATGTTTACGGACAGTACCAGAGGCACTACTGCAGGAGCTACAGCACCTATCTTCTCCTTCAGCACACTACAGTAACTAACCGATATCAGTGCATAGGCTAGTAGCTCAAAGGCAATAGAGATAAGAAATGCATTAGCAGCAATTAATTTCGCTAGCACAATAGCTGTTCTTGAAGCAAGTACTGAACCCAGTACTACTCCTCGACCAACGAGACTAGAAGCTAGAACTACAAATCCAATGGAGAATAGAAGTAGTGAGGATCTACCTGAAAACCTATAGGCTTTCAGTGCATAGTAACC
>CAZYGV010000096.1:0-2108 GCA_964647155.1 uncultured Thermoproteales archaeon
GCTTACCGAGGGCAAGTATGTCTTAGTTGATTACCCAACTCTACGTGGTTTAGGTCAATTAGATGTAGAGCTCAAGTACTTTGTTGATGTGATTGCTCAGTACAGGAAGTCAGGTAGTGTTCGTGGTGGTAAGTTTCAGATTACAGGTCCGATAACGTTGTGTAGTCGTGTTAGGTTGCCGAGTGGTAGTGAGTTGGTTCATGAACGTGATCTAGTTCATGCTGTTGCGGAAGTACTCGCTGAGCTACTTAGGAAAGTACTTCAGAGCTACGGCAATTACATTGATGTAGTGTTCATTGATGAACCAGCTATCACCTACGCTACGTGGATTGGTTACAGCATTGATGATGTGATTGAGGTTATTGCTCCTATAACTGAAGTTGCTAGGTACTTCAAGAAGGAGGTTGGACTACATGTATGTGGTAAGGTTAAGGGCTACTCTACACTTCTCTTGGAGCTTCCTGTAGACATACTGCATCACGAGATGTATGGTGTTCCGGAAAATATTGAGGTCTATAGGCCTAGTGAATTGAGTAAGTATGGTAAGAAGCTTGGTGTAGGTGCTATAGATAATAGGTCGATTTCAGTAGAGTCTATTGATGATGTTGCTAGCTTTCTTGATAAGATGTGTGAAAGGTATGGACCTGAGAACATTGTTGTAGCTCCGAACTGTGGTTTTGCTGCACTTCGTGACTATGGTGCCGTAGCTATGGAGGTTGTTGAGAAGAAGTTACGTGTTATGTCTGAGGCGGTATCAAGGCTGAGAGCTAAGTACCTTAAGTAGTGAAGCCAATACCTGCTCGTAGTCTTTGGTGATTTTTCATGGGTAGGGTGCTTAAAGTGGAGATCATTGGGCTACTTGACTTTCCTGATGTTAAGCCAGGTGATGACCTTGGAAAGCTCATTGTTGATATCGCTAGGAGAAACGGTGTTGAGCTCATGGATGGTGATGTGGTTGTTATCGCTCAAAAGATCGTCTCTAAGTCTGAAGGTAGGATAGTTGACTTACAGACTGTTAAACCGTCTAGATACGCGGTTGAGCTGGGAGAAAGACTAGGTAAGGATCCTAGATTAGTTGAGGTAATACTTAGAGAATCTCGTGAGATATTGAAGGCCGAGGCAGGGCACTTGATCTCACTGACAAGACATGGATTTGTATGTGCTAATGCTGGTGTTGATCTATCTAATGTAGATGGTAGTGGATTGAGAGTAACATTACTACCTGTGAATCCGGATGAGTCAGCTAGGAGAATTAGGGAGAGGATTAAGGAACTGACTGGTAGAGATGTTGCTGTTATCATAACGGATACCTTCGGTAGACCATTTCGTGAAGGTGTTGTGAACTTTGCAATAGGTATATCTGGTATCCATCCATTTCGTGACTATATGGGTAAGGTAGATAGGTATGGATACGTAATGAGAGTAACTAAGGTCTGTATCGTTGATGAAATAGCTGCTGCAGCAGAACTAGCTATGGGACAAGGTGCTGAAGGTATTCCAGTTGTAATAGTTAGGGGTATCAAGTACGAGAAGAAGGATAATGCAAGCATCCAAGAAGTCGTAATGCGTAAGGAGAAGTGGTTATTCAGATAATCAGCTCGTCGCGAGCTCGATCACTATTCACGCTGGGACGGCTTCATCACCAGAACTTCATAGAGATACGTAGGTATATATTCCTTACCCCACCACCGACAGAAAAGGGGTAAACGCTTATAAAGGGCATGTATTCCTATTTTATGGCACCGACTACCTTGGGTGATGCTAATGAGTAGCGAATCTGGGGAAAAGAGTCCTATTTACTACCTCTTCAATCCTCGTAGCATTGCCGTGATAGGTGCTTCTCGTGACCCTAAGAAGATAGGTTACCAAATTCTCAAGAACATCATTGAGTATGGATTTGAGGGTAAGGTCTATCCTGTCAACCCAAAAGCTGATGAGATTCTCGGACTAAAATGCTACAAATCCATTCTCGATATACCTGATGAAGTTGATGTTGCAGTAATATCAATACCTGCCCAGTACGTATTACCTGTTGTTGAGGAGTGCGGTAAGAAAGGTGTTAAGGCTCTAATAGTGATATCCTCTGGCTTTGGTGAGGTAGGTAATGT
>CAZYGV010000096.1:2208-5333 GCA_964647155.1 uncultured Thermoproteales archaeon
ATACTCATATACATGGAGGGTATTAGACCAGGTCTCGGTAGGAGGTTTGTTGAAGTGGCTAGGAGAGTATCTAAGAAGAAGCCAATCATAGTTATCAAGGCTGGTAGAACAGAGAGAGGTGCTGCAGCAGCAGCGTCGCACACTGGTGCGCTTGCGGGAGCAGATGCAATATATAACGCGGCATTTAAGCAAGCAGGTGTGCTCAGAGCGATAGGTTTTGAAGAAGCATTTGATTGGGCTAAAGCACTGAGCATGCTACCACCACCTAAGGGTGAGAACGCAGTAATCATAACGAATGGTGGTGGTGCTGGGGTAATGGCTACTGATGCAGCTGTTGAGTACGGTATTCGATTAATGGAGATGCCACCAGATCTACAGGAGAGGTTCAGGAAGTACATGCCACCATTCGGGAGCCCGAAGAACCCAATAGACTTGACAGGTCAAGCAAGTGAAGAGGCGTACAAAGGTGCTCTCCTAGAAGCATTTAATGAACCTAGGATTCACTCCATAATACTACTGTACTGCCAGACAGCAATTACAGATCCAGAGGTGCTCGCTGATAAGATAATTGAGGCTTGGAATGAAGCTAAGGAGAAGAAGCCTATGGTGGTATCATTCATTGGCGGAATTGAGTGTGATAGAGCTATGGCGAAGCTAGATAAGGCAGGCATTCCAGCATATCCATCTCCAGAGAGAGCTGTTAGTGCTCTTAGTGCTGTATACAGATGGGCCAGATGGGCAGGCTACGTAAAGGAGTAAACTGTCTTCCTTTCTCCATTTCTCCTCTTGAATTTGAATGCTAGCTAGATGATGAGTGCGGACCCCACATGACAGGTGATTGCCCCTCAGCACAACTGACACTACACTTTAGCGACCTCTAGACTTAGAGTTCCACACCTCACCTCAGCTATTATACTAAACTTCTTACTAGCTTCATTAAATCCAGGTTCAACGTAGTAGCCGCATACACCACTAGGTCCTCTAACGATACATGTACCTACCTCAACACGGGGCTCAATTCGTACCTTAACCTCTCCTGGAACCTTCAAACTAGCTTTAATAGTACCTACACCAACCCTTAACCTGACTTCACTCTCACTAACCTCACTTGAGTATACAGCATTAACTACCAGCGTACCTGTCTCAATTTGTGTACTCAATTCCTCAATGTAGATATTAGACCCATCAATTGCTACAGTACCTATATCAACATCTACTTCCAACTTACTTAACCTAGCTCTATTGATAGAGAGCTTCACGGATCCAGAATGTACCTTCGTCTTTAGGTTCTTCAATTTCTCAATAGGTAGCTCAAGATGTACTTCACCCACATCACACACCAAGCTCAGTACCCTGTCCTCTGTAGTGAGTTCAATACTAGGCTCCTTCCCCTTCTCACACCATACAACAACTCTACCACTACCTGGCTTAAGCACTATGGAACCAGACCCAACCTCAACAGTGACATCAGCTTCATGTCTTAGCTCAACACTACGATCAAGAACCTTCTCCTTCATGCCTAAACCAATCCAACCAAGGGATAGCGACTTAAGTGCTGAAGATAGTGCAGTACCTACACTACGAAGTACCGAGGATAGTGCAGTACTCATAGGCTTAGTAAGACCACAGATAAGCCCTAGAAATTTACCCTCGTCCTCAGTTGATATCGATAACACATCACGGCACTTAAGTAAGGCTAGCTCTCTCAGGTGCTTCGGTACTCTCAGAGAGACTACATCCTCTATCCTCTCAATAACGGTATCAAATAACTCAGCATCCACATCATCATCTACGGTGACAGATATAGCATCACGAATTATTGCTTTTTGACCTCTCTCCCTCAACCTAGTCAATAGCTCCTTAGTTACGTGTATGGAAATAGCATCTCTGAATACAAAAAGCTCAGTGGCTTTAGCCTTCTCATCCTCACCACTGTACAGGTCCTTGAGTATGCGATATACCTTCCAACCTAACTGACTTAACCTATAGAGCCCCTTCTCGTCTTTCTCGATTAAACCCTGTAGTGACCTTAGGTGAAATGCAAAGTGACCTGAATCCTCTATACCAACATATTTCATCAACTCAACGTACGGTAAGGGACCTCTCTCGCCAAGTATGAGAACTACCCTTCTCCTAACCTCATGACTTAAAGCCTTAAAGATCCTACTCAGTTCCTCCTCACTAACTTTAACCACTCCTCCTCCCTCATGATATAGAAAGAACTACACAGAAATGTACTAATCCACTTAACTCAACACAACCATATGAGTGAAGAGTACTTCACTTCATGGAGAAACACCTAGGTACTTCAATATCTGTGGTATAGCATCTCTAACTCTCATACCATATAGCGTTACTGGTCTAATACCAAATTGCTGAAGCCAAGATACTACACCTTGACCAAAGTTACCTGCAACCACAGCTCTAGCACCTGTAGATGCAATCCACTGAGCTATAGCATAGCCGAAACCCCCACCCATACCTCCGCCCATACCTCTACCCATACCGCGTCCTCTACCCCATCCACCGCCACCACCTCTAGCAAAGGTATTTGGAAATACATCTACCCTGATCACAGTCCCATCAGGAGATACATCGACTATGGTGAAGGTACTGGCTCTAGCGAAGCCAGGTGATATTACATCATCGAGACCACCAACACCAAGAGTTGCAAATACTATCCTCACTACACCACCGATCTGTGATCCAGAACTACTTGGAGGGTACATACTGTACACCTCGTTAGAGTACAAGAATAGCAACGAAGCTTGTAATTTTAAGCATTCTCGATGTAGTGGATCAACAGTTAGAGGTAGAGATTTTCACTAATATTGTATATCATGACTGTATCTTCATCAAACTAACTTAAGGTTCAGCACATAGGGGTGTGTGGGGTTTCCTATGCGTATTAAAGACATTAGGACTAGAGTTCTTGAACTGAAACTTAGATCGGTGTTCAGAACTGCTCTTGGTGAGGAAGAGCTGGCGAAGACTGTGCTGGTCTTTGTTGAGACAGATGATGGCGCTATCGGTATCGGTGAGGCATCTCCAGCACCTAGGATAACTGGTGAAGATGTATCTACTGTAGTTGAAGTTATTGAGAAGGTGCTTAAGCCGAGAGTTGT
>CAZYGV010000097.1:0-5272 GCA_964647155.1 uncultured Thermoproteales archaeon
AACTAGCGAACTAGCTAGTAAGTACAGAGTTCAGGAACCTAGTGTTAGTGATGTTGTTGTGAAATTGAGAGAACTAGGCTATAAAGCATGTAGAACTCACTTCTCAAGTAAGGGATTTCGAACAAATGCTCCTCTCGAAGTAGTTAGTAAGATTGTGAGAGAGTTATCTCCTAAATAAAATCTTCATTCCAGGGTATCTCAACTCTCATACCTTTCTCAGCAGATTTAAGTGCATACACTACACACTTGAGCGCTATGTAACCTACGACACCACTAGTTAGGGGCTCCCTACCACTCTTTACACACTCAATGAAGTGCTTAAGCTCAACCAGTAGAGGTTCATTATGTGGTCCGAGTAATAGCCGCTCTTCACTAATTTCCTTGCTTTGATATGAAAGCACCAATGATGTGTAGTCACTATTTGATGTATAGCTAGCTATACCCTTTTCTTTGACAACTCGTTGAAGCATGTAATCTACAGTTATAACGTAGTTCATTGTCTGAATTTCCATCAACCTCCTCTTCATTGTCTGTGAGCATAGCCAACTAGCTCTTAACTGTGCAACAGTACCTGAAGGATATGTATAGTTAGCAACAATATCCACTTCATAGGGAAAGTTACTGACGTACCTAGTCTTAGCTACTACCTCTCTCGGTAATTCATTCAGTACATAGTTACAGATATCGATGTCATGTACTAGAAGATCATGTGCAACACCTAGGTTTAAAGTGTATACTGGGTTAAAGGGACCAGGACCAATCCTTACACCATATATGTTGACTACTTCTTCACCCTCACTTCTCAACCTAGATAGTATGTTTAGTAGATGACTTACAACTGGCTCAAACCTGACAATATGTCCTACCATTAGTATCCTACCCTGCTTCTTAGCTTCGAGAACCAGCTCACGAGCTTCTTCAATTGTTGTTGCGATTGGCTTTTCAACAAATACATGGGAATAAGGTAGGAGCTTCTTGACAACTACGTAGTGGTACTTCGTGGGAACTGCCACTATGTACGCATCGTACTTACTATGTTTAATTTCGTCAATATTACTATATACTTCACTAACTAGGTACCTCTTTGCTAACTCTCTAGCTCTTGAGATATCTATGTCACAAATAGCTAGGTCCTCAATATCTCCCTGATCTCTCAATCTAGCTAGAACACGAACAATGTTCCTACCCCACCTACCGACACCAATGCAGCAAACTCTCATACTTATCGTCCTCAAGTAAGTTTGGTAGCAGGTATATATCAGTGAGCACTCTCTACTATGCGGGACTATGAAGTTAGTACTCGTAACTGGTTTACCGGGCTCTGGTAAGAGCTTAGTTGCTAAGCTACTTAGTGAGTACTTGAGAGCACCTACTGTGAATATGGGTGACGTTGTTAGGAAGGAGGCTAGGAGACGTGGATTACCTGAATCCAGAGAGGTATTGTCAAATATAGCGATTGAGCTGAGGAAGAGCTATGGCAGTGATGCTATTGCTAAGCTAACGTACGAGTACTGGCTAAGAAATCTCGAAGGTAAGGCAGAGGTAGTCATTGTTGATGGTGTTAGGAGTTGGGATGAAGTCAACTACTTTAAGCAACGTTTCGGTGAAGTTCTTGTGATTGCTGTTCATGCATCCCCTAGAACAAGGTTCAGAAGGCTTAGAGAACGTGGTAGAAGTGATGATCCTAGATCCTGGAGTGAATTTGTTGAGCGAGACCTTGCTGAACTAAACATGGGTATTGGCACCGTAATTGCCCTTGCTGACTACGTCATCACTAACGAGAGAAACTCTTTGGCTGAACTCGAATCTAAGGTACGTGAGTTAGCGGAGTTGATTAAACATGAGAGTTGAGGTCTGGGTCGAGGTACGTGATACGGAGGATAGGAATAAGGTATTGCGTGCTTTAAACAACGTCTTCATACCTAGAGAGGTTAGAGAGGAAGTTATTGAGGGTAGGAAGTACATCGTAGCTAGAGGCGAGGGTTCACACTGTCTACTCAAGCTATATAAGCTAATTCGAGAAGAGGAAATACATGATGCTGCAAGAGAGAACATCAGGAGAGGTATACGCGGTAATACAATTGTTTTTCACCTAAATAAGCAAGCAGCATATAGCGGATTAGCTGTGTTCTGTACTGTACCTCACAAGGAGAGTCCTCTTGGACCCATAACGTTCATCATTACGTGCAGTGATCCTAGGAGATTTCTTGACTGGATAGCGCCAAAGACATTTCGGGGACAAGTCGTATACGAAGCTAAACCACCTGACGATCCTTAATCGCGAGCACTCACTGGAGACTACTCATGGTCAATTTCAATCCAGTCCATGTCCTTTGCCAGGTACACGTTACTGAACACATCTTCAGCCTCTTTAAGTAGCAGCTCTTCCTGTTCGCTATACCTAGGACTTATATGGAACAGTATCAGCGATCTAACTTCTGCTTCCTTTGCTACCCAAGCCGCCTCTCTAGCTGTTGAGTGCATACTCTCAATAGCTTTATCCTTATCTTTGTCCATGAATGTCGATTCGTGGATTAGTATATCAGCTCCCTTAGCTAAATTGATAAGTTCTTCACAGGGCCTAGTATCACCACTATAAACAAGCTTCAAACCCCTCCTAGGTTCATCACATACATCATGTGGATGAATAACTCTGCCATCAGGAAGCACAACACTTTGACCGCTCTGAAGCACCTTCCAGTACCTAATTGGTATACCTAATGCTCTTGCTTTCTCAGGATGAAACGTACCCGGTAACTCCCTTTCCTCAATAGCGAAGGCGTAGGACGTTATTGAGTGCTCAACTCTAACAGCCTTTATACGGTACTTACTAAAGTCCAGAACTTCTACTTCGCTCTTCAGCTCCTTAATCAAGAGCCTATACCCCCTTTCAGAGTGTGCTTCTGAGCTTACCCCTGAACGCTTTAGGATAGCATCTATAATCTCAGCAATACCTTCAGGACCAATTACCAGTAGGTCTCTTGATCTACCTGAGAGTGCTAGGGTCTGAAGGAAACCAAAGAGACCAAAGTAGTGATCACCGTGGAGATGAGAGATCAAGATCTTCATTTCCTTATTAACGCCAAATCCTGTCCTCAGATACCTGTACTGCATACCTTCTCCACAATCGAGAATTAGTATCTCATTCCCCCACCTAATAGCTATAGAGGGTAATGCTCTTGTAGATGTAGGCATACCTGATCCAGTACCCAGAAATACGAGATCCACATTACTTCACCTTCCTTACAACCTCAATGATCCTTGTCAATGAACTATGTACGCGCATACTATGTCTCTCAACTACCGTAAATCCCTGATCTATCAAGTAGTCACTAACATCAATCCATGAGGGGTGAGCAAAGCACATAAACTTCCTCCTCTTCAGCACAATGGAGGCACACTCAATAAACTTCTTGAGAAGCTCCTCGAGAGGAGTTCTCTTAGTACTTGCTGCTCTACCGTAAGGAGGATCAGTTGCTATAGCATCAACACATTCACATCTAAAACTTAGTCTCCTTGCATCACCAAGTACAACACCAATAGACCTAACTGAGTAGTACTCAGTATTCACGATAGATCCCCTAACCATGAACTCATCAATATCTACACCAACACACTCACAACCAATTAAACCAGCCTCAACAAGTATACCTCCAACACCACAGAAAGGATCGAGAACTACGCCACCTCTAGGTGCTCTCGCTAAGTTAACGAAAAGTCTCGATGTGTACGCATCTAAGCTACTTGGGTGAAATACAGGTCTTCTCCTTGGTCTTCTCTCCTGAAAAGAACCTCTATCAACCTCACATAGAACTCTACCTATGATAGCTCTATTACCTGTAACAACACAGACAATAACTTCATCTGGATTATGTACATCAACCTTAGCGCAACCGTATATCCTCTTCAGAATGGTAGCACCCATGCTCTTCTCAACCTGGTACTTACTCAATCCCATACCATAGGTCTTAATCCTAATCAACCTACACACAAATGATTTACCTTTGAGAAATGACCAATCAATACCATCCACTGCTGCAATGATGTCATTTAGAGCAGATTCTCTGGTAACAGCAAGTTCCTCACAAATGAGCTTTGTCATTGACAATCGTGCAGCAAGTACGTCAACATCTAGATTCCTAACCTCAAGTCTAAGTACTTGATCGAGCACATCAATAAGTCTATACTCAATACCTTCAGCCTCTAAAGTAGCTACAAATTCGGCTCTGGGTAGAGATTCATGCTCACCAGAGAGCAATGCAAATACTCTCTTCCAAACCATACCCACATCAACATAGGAAAAGAAACTTATCAACTCAACCGTACTTATGAAGGATTAACCTGTCTTCAATATTTGTTGAATTCTCTTCATACTCCATGAAGATAGGAGAACTGTGTACAGTGATAGAAGTATATAGGCAATAGCTAGTACAGGTGAACCAGTACCCAATACAATTCTTGAAATCTCCTTCAGTACCCATCTAAGCGGTACAAATGCGGGAACCATCATGAGTAGTCTACGGTATAGCACACCTCTTACTTCAAAGTGCTCAAGTGTAAAGACTACCATCACCAGTATCACAAGCACTATAACCACATCAACAACATACACAAATCCAACTGTAGCAATAAGTACAGTAATCGGTGCTGAGGGATTGGGAGCTTTTGCAGCACTAAGTGTCGATGATAGAATCAGTAGAGCGAACAACGAAACTGTCGTAGTTAGAGGATATTTACCGAAAGTACTTCGAAGCACCTTTCTCAGTACTTCACCTAAGTTAAAGGCTACCCACAACATAGCTAAACCTATTAAAGCAACTATCGCGGTACCTACAATCCTAAGCACTATCATAGGTATCCACTGAGCAATAGCGTAGAGTAGTAGCAAGACTCCAGGAATACCGAGAGCATACCTCCTATACACAGGTTCTTCTACCAGTTTCTTGAGGTAGTACTTCAGCAAGACAACACTCTCCTCAACACCTCTAGATTGCTTAACTATTATCCTCCTGACAACTACATAGCGAACCCTAGACTGCAGCAGTGGTAGCACCTTCTCATCTGTAGGACTATCACAGACTAGTACGATGGTGTCAGCACCTACCTTACTGAGTACGTGATCTACCTCTGCCTCTAGCTTTAGGTCGGATGCAACACTCTCTTCTGGCAACCCAGTTACGAGAGCAACCTCCACTCTATCCTTTCCTATGGATGCAGCTAGTGAGTCATAGATCTGAATAGCAGCGAAGAGTGCATTAACATCAGCATCATC
>CAZYGV010000098.1:0-5142 GCA_964647155.1 uncultured Thermoproteales archaeon
GTATCAGGTGGACTCTCAATCCAGCTTCTATCAACCACTGTGTTGTTATGTAGCCTTGAAACTTCGGTCTTGTCTCAGTTGCGTAGACTCCAATTCTCTTACCCTCTCTATGAGCTTGAACTATGACTGCAACAGCTGCTGCAGAGTTGCAATGTGTGAGCAGTACATCACCGTCCTCAATCAGCTTAGCACCTATCTCACCTATCTTCTTTGTTGCCTCTTCACTATACTTAATGAACTCAGCTGCTGCTTTAATGACCACCTCAATTAGGTCACTCATACATTTACCTTGTTCATATGCTGTCTTGAGTCTATACATGACGTAGGCTATTGCATTTGGTAGTGAGACAGCTGTTGGTCTAGTACTTAGCAGTATATTGCTGCAGTACTCCATGTACTTCATGAACTCATCTCTGTCACCAATACTGCACTTCTCAGCCGCGATCATGAGTGCTTTTGCAGCTGCTCTAGCAATTCTACCTGCACCACGTATTCTCATTGACCTTATATCATCCGCTATCTTCAGAACCTCATTTGGTACCTCAAACCTTCTCTCAACATCCATACTTCCTCAACTCCTCAAGTAATGTGAAGATTTCCTCAAATCTCCTAGGTGGCCAACCATATAGTTCACGAACAATGAATATTATGGCTTGTGGTGCAACTAGTCCTCTCTCAGTAATTATTGCGTCAATGTACTCTGGTGGTGTAACGTCGTACAGTGGTGCATGTACCTCAACCTTACCTGCCCACATACTCAACTTCTCAGGAGGTATGAACGACTCTGGCCTCTTCTCAGCAATTCTCACTAATTCTCCAAACACAGTCTCTGGACTGATCTTCCAGGTGATAGCTGCTACAAAGACTCTAACTCTTGCTTCGTGTGCAGCTAGTGCAATCTGTGAGGTACCTACCTTGTTTATCACAGCGCCATTAGCGGCAACAGCCTCACTACCAATGAGGACCTTATCCACCTCCTTCATGAAGTACCTTGCTGCTGAGTCGACTATGAGCACAGTCTCAATACCTAGTGATGCTATGTCCTCAGCCATCTTATGACCTTCATCCCCTGGTCTAGATTCAGTAACTATGACTCTAATCCTCTTACCTTCAGACACTACGTATCTCATTGCCTGAAGAACAACCCTGCTGTACGAATGTGTCATTATCGTATCTCCATCCTCAACCCTCTTAGCCATGAATTGAGCTACTAAAGCATTTGCATTTTCTATGTTGTTGACAAGATTCTGCACTGTACTCAATAGAGTGTTCTTAACTTCACCTAAACCCCCACCTTCTCTGATGGTAGCTAGCGTAGCTCTAATAACTTCCCTAATACCGTTTAGTAGTAGTGCTGATGTTGGTCTCGCCTCAATAGCTAACTTCGAGAATGTGTAGAGTTCACGTACTAGATCTGTAGTTTCCCTAGCCTTCATTGCAATTTCTCTGATAACGTTCATTACCGTGTAAAATGCATCAGTAGCACTGTAGATATTGAGCTTTAGATCTTCAATGACTCCCTCATACGACATGAGATTTCTCTTACAAAGGTTGTATTTAAGTTTGGGTTCGTTGTATTCAACTGTAAGGGTTTTACCTATGAGACAGGTCAAGATAGTGCTTGAGGACTTACCTGAAGGTGAGGACCTAATCTTCATAACGGGATTCCACGGTATAGGTTACGTTGGATTCCTAGCAACTAGATACTTAGTGACTACACTCAAGGCTAAGAAAATAGGGTACGTTGAGGCTAGTATAGAACCGCTCTTCACTTCATCAACTCAAAGTGGTGGTGTGTATGTACCTTTCGAAATATATTGTTTTGAGAATCTGATGTTCTTCTGTGCTAATTACGGATTTACTAGCAGAGTTGAGCTGAGGATTCTTGACTACATCGCTAGGTGGGTATCATCAATGCCCTTTACCTGTGCTATAATGTTTGGTGGTTTAGATAGTCGATTAAGAAAGACTCAAGATGTTGGTCTTAGGTTAGCTGCGACAAGTGAATTTGTTAAGAGGTTCAGGAATTGGATTAGAGCACCACTTCTTGAGGAAGGTCTATGGATTGTAGGTCCACTTGCTCGTCTACTCGTTAGATTTGAGGAGTATTCATTTCCCGCTGTAGCTATACTACCGTATGCAGAGATCATGAGACCAGATCCCTATGCTGCTTCAGTAGGTATAAGTTATCTGAAGGATATACTGAAGATAGAGGTCGATCTATCTAAGTTACTTGAATCTGCTGAGGCTATTGAGCGTGAAATTGAGGAGCTTAAGAAGCGTTGGGAGAGATTGCAGACAGAGAAGATGACGTACATGTAGCTATCTAGTGCTGGTGGAGATATCCTTCAAGTACTTCCTAACCCTCTCAGCAAGTAACTTAGGATCTAGATCATGAACTTCGATACCCAACATACCAAGCTTCTTCGTTAGCACATCACCTAAATACCTATGAGTTGTCTTCCCAACAACTAGTATCTTTCTGTACCTATGACGGAATTTATGTAGGTATCTGACTAGTGTCTCGATAGCTCTTCTGGAGTCAGGTGATGTTATGGAGACGTAGCTCTCATTTTGGGAGAGTGGATATACGTCATCTATCTCAAGTGGTATCGGTCCGAAGGGTGGGTAGAATATGAGTATATGCACTCTATTGAGAGCACTTACCCTACTCAATTCACTCAGTATTCTCCTAACTGAGGAATCTATGTGGAAGGGTTTCTTCTCTACATCGGTTACTACGATGAGGATGTCCCTAACTGGCGGTTCGTAGAGATTTAGTACTCTATAGCGATGTCTCTCAATCTCTGGTCTAAAGTAGCTGGTTCCCTCATAGAGAAAAATTCCTCTGATTTCTCCACCAGTTACTGGATCTAATTCTTCAATGTACTTACGGTACTTACGTAACTTCTTCAATGCTCTATAGAGACCGGGGTGTGACCTACATCGAACCTCTAGTAGCTCCCACAATCTACCTTCATGTATTGCTTGCTTTATGTTATCTAGCTCATACTTCAGTACGTAGAGATTATGCTTTGCTAGTTCTCTTTCCCTTTCATGTGAAGGTAGCTCTAGAAGATCTTCTACCGTGTACTTCCTACATACCGGACAGCTGCAGGGTAGTACCTTCAACTCACTTAACCTATACGTTCCGTGAGGTGTCATGTACCTACCATCACGTGCATAAAGTATGTAGGAGGCAGAATCAAAGAGATCACAACCAAGAGCTACGGCTAGTGCTAACATGATTGGGTGTCCTGCACCGAAGAGGTGAACTGGTTTGCTTAGAGGTACCTCGCTCTTGACAGTCACTATCATGTCAACAACCTTACTGAACTCGTACTCAGCTAGCAACCTCGTTGGACTACCTACAGCATATATGTCGAAAGGTAGCTTACTCATCTTCCTAGCTGAGTACCTCAGTATATCTAAGTGAGTACCACCCTGTATAGGTCCAACTAGTAGCGTATCACTGTTTACACTACTCTTTATGGCTAGTGCTCTCACAGCTCTTCTAATAGTCTCCTCAACCTCTAACCAAACTACTTTTCTATTGCTCTCTGGCTTCGTAGGTATGTCGAGGATGACAGCTATGTCACTACCGATATCTAGCTGATACAGCAGTATCTGATCTGGTGAAACATTGACATAACCGTACTCCATTAACTGGTATGCACCTGAGTCCGTCATGATCACGACATCACTACTAGTACCAAGTATGTTGTCTAGCTTAAGCTCCTTACCTAGCTCACCATACCTCCTCCATATGATGTAAGCATTTGTTATTATGAACTTAAAACCAATCTCCTCAATCTCCTTAACGGAAATAGTTGACTTGAAGGGATTGACCACAGGTGCAAGTGCAGGAGTCTCCAAAGTACCCTTACGAGTTCTTAATCTACCTACTCTACCAGCTAAATCCTTAGCTACTACCTCGAAACTCATGTAGCTCTACTTTGCTCTTCTCTCCCTCAAATATTCTTCAAATATCCTCCTCACTCTCTCAGCAACAGGACCTGTACCTTCAACACCCTTCTCAGTAACCTTAATCCTATCCATGATCACGATAACTCTAGCATCCTCAATGTACTTAACCATTTGCGGAAAGTGTTTCTCCAAAATTGACGCCAGCTCTCTTAGGTCTATGATCTCCTCCTTCGTTGTTATCTCTACAATTGCGTGACCGTAGATGAAGACCCTTGTGTACTTCTCACCTCTATCATCGACTGCATCCGCTAGACATACACTCTGTGAATTTGGATCATAACCAAATAGCTTACCTTCGTACTTCTTACCAGCACTGGTTACTACGCTCACAGTCTTATCCAGTAACGACATTATTTCTGACTGATACCTTCTAGCTGGTAGCAGTAATGAACCAGCCACTTCTACCCCCCTACTCTATTGGGGGTAAAACGTTAATACGCTTTTACGAGCCTAGCCTATGCTGGAGGGTAGGTGTTTATGGAGTTTGAAGTCATTGTGAAGAACGTATCGGAAACACCAATTAAAGGTGTTGTCCTTATTGAATGTGAGAGTAAAGATGGTAAGTTTTCAATATCGTTTGAATACCCAAGACACGTACTTGGTAAGTACGTAGACTTCAACGTTGGTGATGAGCTACTACTTGCTCTACATAAGGAGAAGACTAGTGAGTTAGATAAGTGGGATGTGTACATGCATGGTATGGTGTACCATGTGAGGGATATCGGTGAAGGTCGTAAGGTGTTCTACATCTCGATATGGGGGTACCAAATTAGGCTCTGTGCACCGGAGCAACTATTAAACCTCTACGATAGGGTGTATATCGGCATTAGGAAGCTTAAGTAGCTGTGAGGTATGGTAGCAACTCTGTAAGTAGTAACTTAGGTAATCCTCTCCTCGATAGCTCAGTATTGAGTGCATGATTTTCATCGACAAGCACTTCAGCAAATGAGTGAACTACGTGTACAATCACATTACACCCATCACACTCAAAGGGAATACCATGCAAACTCAGAAACCATGTACATCGCCTAACATCCTCTTCACAACTAAAATTGAGCTTTACCACCCTACTAGGTATTTCATGCCTAAAGGTAGAACCCCTCTCCAAACCATGTAATACCAACAATGAGACATGGCTAGCAAACTCAATTACAT
>CAZYGV010000099.1:0-5112 GCA_964647155.1 uncultured Thermoproteales archaeon
CGTGAGATACCTAGATTGATTGAGTGGGCTAAGAGAATTGGTGCTGGTAAGAGGTGGCCTCCTCTTGGTATTCAGAAGTTCGTTGTTCATAAGAGAGGTAGAAAGCCTAGAGGTGTTAGGGAGATGAGGTGGAGTGAGTTCTATAGGTGGTTGAGGAAGTGGGAGAAGGAGTTTGGTGTTAAGTTAGTGCTTTCTCCTGAGGATTTTCAGATATTTAAGACTAGGTCGTTACCAACTAGGTTTAGAGTTGGTGAGAGAATTTGGGTTAGGGTTGTTGAGTGGGGATGGCAGAAGGGTGAGTTGCTTGGTGTTTGTGGTGATAGATTAGTAACTATTGTTGGTGTTCGTAGTGATGAGGGTGAGTATCTTCTCGGTAAAGTTGTTAGGGTTGAAGTTATCGAGAATAAGCACAACATATACCTAGCTAGGTTACATTTGTAGTTCATGGGTGTTTCAGTAACTTAATTTCTCCATGTAGTAAGCTAAGGTGGCACTAGCTTGTGTAGCAGAGCAACACCATATACGTCTCCAGTAGCTCCATTAGTTGTAAGGGGGTATTGAGTGCATTCCAAGGAAGCTCAGTACATTTTCATTAAGCTAGGGTAATTGTTTAAGTGTAGGTTATTGTGAAAGCTTATATAGTTAATTTGTATGTTTTACGAGGACGAGGTGAAGTCTGTGGTGCAGAGCTTTCTATAAGGCTCTTGAGCAAATGCTTCATGATCCTAGGGTTAGGGATTTTGTAGAGTACTTAAGGAAGATTGAGAGTAAGTGGCAAAGGAAATGGATGGAAGAAAGGGTTTTCGAGGCTGATCCTGATCCTAGCAAACCTAAGTTCTTCATAACAGTAGCATTTCCGTACCCCAATGCCCCTCAGCACTTAGGTCACGTCAGGACGTACAGCATAACTGATGTACATGCTAGGTACAGGAGAATGAAGGGGTATAACGTACTATTTCCAATGGGCTTCCACTACACAGGTACTCCGATACTAGCAATGGCTAGGAGAATAGCTAGGGGAGATTCCGACCTAGTATGGTTACTTACAGAGGTGTATGGTGTACCTAAGGAGAAGCTACCTGAACTCACTGATCCACTTAAACTAGCTAGGTACTTCCATCAGGAGATTAAGGAGGGCATGATTAGACTTGGCTATAGCATTGACTGGCGTAGAGAGTTTACTACAGTTGATCCTGAATTCAATAAGTTCATTGAGTGGCAATTCCTAAAGCTTAGAGAGAAGGGATTTATTGTCTCCGGTACCTACCCCATACCTTACTGTCCAAGCTGTGAGAATCCCGTTGGTATGCATGATACAGAGGACGATGTAGAACCTGAGGTAGCTGAGTTCACGGTGATTAAGTTCAGGTTAGAGGATGGTACAGTACTCCCAGTGGCAACCCTTAGACCAGAGACTATCTTCGGTGTTACAAACCTCTGGATTAATCCTGATGCCACTTACGTAGTGGCTAATGTCAATCAGGAAAGGTGGATTATATCGAGGGAGGCTGTTGAGAAGTTAAAGCATCAGAACTACAGCGTGGAGATTCTATCTGAAGTTCGTGGTTCTGATCTCATCGGTAAGTTCGTGGTAAATCCAGTAACTAATGAGAAGGTACCTGTACTACCAGCTACATTCGTTGATCCTGACTTTGCAACAGGTATCGTGATGTCGGTACCTGCTCATGCACCCTTTGACTACGCAGCACTCAAGGACTTGAAACAGAGGTCTAGAGAGGTAGCTGAGAAGTATGGTCTACCTGAAGAACTTATCAAATCTATAGAGCCAAGGATAATCATTAAGGTAGATGGTGCCCCTAAAGCCACTGCCGTTGAGTATGTCGAGAAGTACGGTATTAAGTCGCAGTCTGAGAAGCTAGCTCTCGAATCTCTCACTCGTGAGGTATATTCACTGGAGTTACTTAGAGGGGTAATGCACGATAATACGCCTTATGCAGGAGCATCAGTTAAGGATGCACGAGAGAAGGTGAAGAAGGATCTCACTTCACGAGGTTACGCTACTATAATGTACGAGATTGTGAATAGACCTGTCTTCTGTAGGTGTAAGACAAAGGTTATAGTGAAGATACTTCCAGATCAGTGGTTTATCGACTACGGTAATGAGAAGTGGAAGGAATTAGCCAGAGAGTGCTTAAGGAAAGTCAACATAATTCCACCTGAAATACGTAAGGAATTTGAAAACACTATTGAGTGGTTGAGGAGAAGACCATGTGCGAGGAAGAGAGGTTTAGGTACTAAGCTACCTTGGGATAGAAGGTGGATTATCGAGTCGCTAAGTGACTCAACCATATACATGGCATTCTACACAATAATTCACCTCATAAGGAAGAACAGGATACCACCGGATAAGTTAACACCAGAATTCTTCGACTACATACTCCTAGGTATAGGAGATGTAGAGGAGCTATCGAAGAAGCTAGGAATACCTACGGAAGTACTTGAGGAAATTAGAAGGGAGTTCACCTACTGGTACCCCTGTGATGCTAGACACAGTGGAAAGGACTTAGTACCAAATCACTTAACATTCTACCTCTTCAATCATGCAGCAATATTCCCTGAGGATAAGTGGCCTAGATCGATAGTTGTCAATGGTTGGGTACTACTTGAAAAGCAGAAGATGTCTAAGTCAAAGGGTAACATAATTCCTGTACGTAAAGCACTTGAGCTACTTCCAGCAGATGTCATAAGGCTAACCATACTATCAGCTGCTGAGTTGATGCAGGATGCTGATTTCTCGCTTGAAGGTGTTAAGACTTCGATAGACATACTGTCCAAGATACACACACTCATTAGGAAGGTAGTGGAGATGGGTAGACCAGAACCTGTGAAGAGTACTGAGCTAACGTACTGTGACAAGATCTTCATTAACAAGGTTAAGCTACTGATTAAGGAAATAGATGAGTCACTGAGTAGATTGAGAATTAGGGATGCTGTGCAGAAGGCTTACTTCAGTATGTACAATTTGATTATGGACTACCTATCGCTTGTAGAAGATGAGATAAGTGACGAAAGAAGGCGAGAAGCAGTTAAGTATGTGCTGTGGTATGTGATCGATAAGTGGATTAGGGTCATTGCTCCTTTCACACCACACATAGCTGAGGAACTATGGTCTATGATTGGTGGTGAAGGCTTTGTATCCACTGCCAAGTGGCCTGAAGTAAGGGATGAGGAAATCGACTACAGCTATGTCCTAGCTGATGAGTACATCAAGAGGTTAGTAGATGACATCTCTGCTGTTGTGAGAGCTACAGGAAAGAAACCTAGTAGAGTATTCATCTACGTCACTAGGAGAGAACATCTAGAGCTACTACGCAAGGTACTACACTACATGAGCATCGAAAAGCTTAGTGCTAGCGAGGCTGTTCGTAAGGTACTCAGTGAGGTCAAAGATCGTGAACTTAAGAAATGGCTTGGTGAAAGAATGAAGAAGTTTATCGAATATATTGTCACAATTCCAGAACTAATGAGGAATTTAATGATTAAGGGAGTACTTGTAGATGAGTATGAGATGCTGAAGGAGGGTAGTGAGTACTTAGCTAAGTTACTGTACTGTAGTGAAGTCAATGTGTACTACTATGATGACTCCGAGAGGTATGACCCAGCAGGTAGGAGTAAACTAGCACTACCACTTAGACCAGCAATATACATTGAGTAGTAGAAGTGAGAGACTTGAAGTTAAATACCCTACTGGAGATTCGTACTGGAAAATTGAGAGATCTTGAGTTTATCGAGTTGAGTCCAATTCAAGCACTCCTCCTCTTTCTATCTCAAGAACCTAAGGGATTTAGTAGCTATCTGAAACTGCACCTAGCTATATTTCACATACATGACTTAGTTCCTTACAATTTCGTGATGACACCATTCATGCCTTATAGTTCTGAACTTGAAAGAGATATTGAGCAGTTACGTAGGTTGAAGTTGCTTGAGTTCAGGTACAGGAAGTACTACAGTGGTAAGGTGTGTGAGATCGTGGTAACTAGTCGAGGAATTGAGATTAGTAATCACCTACTCAATCTTGTTCATAAAGGTAGCATTTTGCTATGGTCATCACTCATAGTAAAAGGACAGGATTACGTAAGTAGGTTACGGTACATGAAGAGATTGCTCGCTGAGCTACCCATGAGGAAGCTAATAATGAGCTACATCGTGAAGCTCCTATTTAGGAGCAATGAAGTTGTCTTCAGACATGATCTGAGTAATCTTAGGAAATTAGCTCTATACGAAGCTCTATCGATGATCTCAGCAACAGATACCTCTTCAGATATGTACATCCTGTTATCTTCATACTAGCTCGAGAATAGAGCTTATGAAGGTATCAGCACCAATTACTCTACATCCAAATACTCTAAGTACCTGAGGAACAACATCAGATAACCTAATCAAGCGCATTCTACCTAACTTCCTCCTCAATCTAGCATATAATCCATCAGGAACGACTACCAGCACATCACTCCTCTCAAAATCTTTGAGTTCAACTTCACTACTCAACACCACAATACGTGTAATACCTTGAACTGGGTTCTTCAGATGAACTTCATACCCTAGGTACTCTACCTCCATACCTAGTAGCTGGAGTGTAGTAGTAAGCAATGCAGAAATTTCTTCACTATGTACCGTATCCTCAACCTTTGTTAGTGGTTTTGGTGAGTAGAATCTTGACCCATCTCGGGTATACGATATTGCTACGTTCTCTATCTCCTTAATTACGTAGTTCAGTGGTACGTATAGGTGAGCTAGGTTTAGTACTGAGTAGGTGAAGAGGGTAAGAGATAGTGCTCTCAATCTCTTTTCACGTAATTTACGAAAGAGCAATATGAATATGTATGGTAGGAGCTTGGAGAGTGTAGGTACCTTACCTACGACATCATTATCCACGTACTGGGTATGTAGGTTCTTAGGCTGTTTGAGGCTACAGATGTTGGTGTACACTTCTAGAGCTAGATTCCTCACTTGTTCATCTAGATCACGTAGGAGGTAACTAGATATGGTTCTTAGATTGAGCAATTTCTCTCTTTCCTGTAAGATCTTTCCCTCTGTAAACTCCATGACTGTGGTTATCCATCCCTGTAGTTCATCTAGAGGTTTACCTCT
>CAZYGV010000100.1:0-5097 GCA_964647155.1 uncultured Thermoproteales archaeon
ATTCGTCTAACAGAGGAAGAGTTAAGGTATATAGCTCTCTTCGAAAACATCACAGGTGTACCTGCAAGAGACTGCGTAATAGATAGAGCAAACGACAGGATAATATTTATAGTGGATAAGGGATTCGCCGGTTTAGCTGTTGGTAAGGGAGGAGTCAACATAAGGAGAATCAAAGAACTCATCGGAAAGAGTGTTGAAGTTGTTGAGTATGGTGAAACCCCTGAGGAACTTATCAAGAACTGCCTGTACCCAGCTAAGGTACTCGCAGTCAAGATAACTAAGACAGCCAATGGTAGGAAGATAGCTGTAGCAACAGTAGCACCACAGGAGAAAGCTATCGCAATCGGTAAGGGAGGAAAGAATATTAATAGAGCCAGAATCCTCGCTAAGAGGTACTTCGACATAGATTGGGTAACAATAGCATGAGGTAGGTAGCATGCCAGGTAAGAAATCACCAACAGGTCTCTTCGCAGCTAGGAAGCTGAGGTTAAAAAGGAAGAAGTTTAGGTGGAGTGACCTACACTATAAGAGGAAGGTACTTGGTATAGCTAAGAAGTACGATCCATTAGAAGGCGCACCAATGGCTAGAGGTATCGTTCTTGAGAAGATAGGTATTGAAGCTAGAAAACCGAATAGTGCTGTTAGGAAGTGCGTTAGAGTTCAATTAGTTAAGAATGGTAAGGTGGTTACAGCATTCGTACCAGGCGATGGTGCACTAAACTTCATCGATGAACACGATGAGGTTATAATTGAGAGAATTGGTGGTCCAGAAGGTAGAGCATATGGTGATTTACCTGGTGTAAGGTTTAAGGTAGTTATGGTTAATGGAGTTTCACTTAAAGCACTACTACTTGGTAAGAAACAGAAGCCCATTAGGTAGAGGGTGGGTAGTAGTTGCCAGTAGAGGTCAAGGTTCTGGAGAAACGCGATAACTACGTTAAATTCATTATATCTGGTGTACCTGTAGCCTTTGTTAACTCGCTTAGGAGAACTATAATAGCTGAAGTACCTGTTATGGCAATTGATGAGGTGGTGATTCTAGACAATACATCGGTTATGTATGATGAGGTTCTAGCGCATAGATTAGCACTAATACCTCTAAAGACTGATCTGGAGAGCTATGTACTTCCAGAAGAGTGTGTTTGTGGTGGAATTGGTTGTTCTAGGTGTCAAGTGAAGCTAATACTCGATGTGGAGGCTAAAGATGGAGATCTCATGGTGTACTCAGGTCATTTAAAGAGTGAAGATCCAGCAGTAGTACCTGTTAGCGATAAGATACCAATAGTTAAGTTGGCTAAGGGTCAGAGGATAGTGTTAGAGGCATATGCTAGATTGGGTAGAGGTAGAGATCACGCTAAGTGGCAACCCGGTTTAGCAGCTTACAAGTACATGCCGAGAATAGTCATTGATGAAGGTAGATGTAGTAGATGTGGGATTTGTGTTCAGAACTGCCCAAGAGGTGTCCTAGAGATTAAAGACGGTAAGGTTACTGTGTCTAAACTCCTTGACTGTAACCTTTGTAGATACTGTGAGATCATTTGCCCAACAAAGGCTATTAGAGTGGAATACGAAGATGGTACGTATGTATTCTTTGTTGAGTCCTTTGGTCAGCTAGATGTGAAGACCTTAGTACTGAAAGCTCTCGAAGTACTCGATCAGAAGTGCGTAAAGTTCTTAGAGGAGTGTAGACACGCAATAGAGAAATCCGAGAAGAAGTGAGAATATGCCAGTACCCACGGGACCTACCAATAAGGAAATTAGATTACTTATTAGGTTACTCAGAAAGGCGTACAGAGCATACGGTGCGCCTATATGGAGGTACGTAGCTGAGTTACTGGAGAAACCTACTAGATTGAGGAAGCTTTTTGCTGTAAACGTCAGCAAGATAAATAGGTATACCAAGGCTGGAGACACTGTTGTTGTCCCAGCTAAGGTCCTAGGTGCAGGAACACTCGATCACCCTGTCACTGTTGCAGCACTTAAGTTCTCGAAATCAGCATTGGAGAAGATTAAAGCTGCTGGTGGTGAAGCTATCTCCATACCCGAACTAGTTAAGAGAAATCCTAGAGGAAGCGGTGTTAAGATTCTAATCGGTAGTACCAAGAAGAGGTATCGTACCGAGGTTAAGTATAGAGTTGAGGTGAGGAAGTAGTATGTCATCACTTAGAGATAGTACGTTTATAGTTGCAAAGCCAGGACAGACAAGTAAGAGACCCATGATTAGAGGCTTTCCACCTGACGTACCCATTAGAGTTATTAATGCTGAGAAGCATATTGCTGGTAGACTTGCAAGCATAGTAGCTAAGAGATTACTCCTTGGTGAGTACATCGTTATAGTAAATGCTGAGAAGGCCATCATAACAGGAGATCCCCTTAGAGTTACTAGGTGGTATCTAAAGAGAATTGTTGAGTGGTGCACACACTACAATCCAGAGAAAGCAGGTCCTAAGATTCCTAGGACACCTGATAAAATCCTGAAGAGAATTGTTAGAGGTATGCTACCTAGAAAAACTTGGAGAGGTAGAATGGCATTCAAGAGACTTAGAGTATTCGTTGGTGTACCTGAAGAGTTCAAGGACTTACCTCACGAAATAATTCCAGAAGCCATGCTTAGAGATGAGACTAAACCACACATAACCCTTGAGGAACTCTGTAAAAGAGTTGGAGGGTATCCACCAAAGTACGTTAGGAAAAAGATAACAACTCGCTACATAAAGTTACCTATTACGGGTAGTGAAGGAACGCCCTAGGTGACTAGTCATGAACCAGCAATCGGGTACACAAGTTCCAGAAATTCAGCAACCAAGAGTACTAGGAGCAAAGGTAGTTCAGGTTGGAACAACTAAGGTAGTTATTTCCGTCGGTAAGAAGAAGACAGCAATAGCTAGAGCAGTCATTAGACCCGGTAGAGGGCGTGTAAGAATAAACGGTATTCCCCTCGAAATATATGAACCTGAGCTAGCTAGATTGAGAATGATGGAGCCATTAGTCCTAGCTGGTGAACAAATATGGAATTCAGTTGACATAGATGTTAACGTGAAGGGAGGTGGGGTCATGGGGCAGGCAAGTGCCGTCAGAATGGCAATAGCTAGGGGCCTAGTACTGTATACTGGCTCTGAGGAACTGAAGAAATTATATGAAGAGTATGACAGATCAATGCTAGCTGGTGACCCTCGAAGAACAGAACCTAAGAAGCCAGGTAGAAAGCATGCTAGATCTAAGAGACAGAAGGCATATAGGTGATATGTATGCTATTTCCCATACGTTGTTTCACATGTGGTGCCTTGATTGGAGATAAGTGGGAAGAGTTTAAACGAAGAGTTGAGAGGGGTGAGCACCCAGCTAAGGTACTTGATGATCTCGGTATTAAAAGGTACTGCTGTAGGAGGATGTTCCTGTCAGCAATTGAGTACATAGATGGTGTACTTATGTATGAAAAAGTAACTATAGAGAAGCACGTAAGTCATCACTGAACTCTTTTCACACCAATTACGTACTTACTACCATCAATCTCCCACTCAGTGACTAGATCACCCGTCACCTCTTCTCTACTATCCACAAACTTTACCTCCCTTGCTCTGGTCTCTGAAGCAATGAAGTTGGTGTACTGCTTGATTAACTCAATCTCTGATTTAGGACCGTAGACTACTACCTCAATTGTAGCATCGAGAGGTAAGTCCAACACCTTTCTCATGTACTGAATCCTCCTGATCACATCTCTTGCAAGTCCTTCAGCTACCTCATCCTTCGTTAAGGTTATGGAGAGAATTACTTTGAAGTTCCTCGTCTCTGCTATCAAGTAACCTGTCTGTGGTTCCTCACGTACATTAACCATATCTCTAGACAACTTAACTACTTGACCTTCAATCTCAAACTCTATACACCCTTTCTTGAGTAACATCGTAGCTATATCCTCAGGTCTCTGCTTACTTAAGTACTCTACGATCTTCTTCGTTAAGCCACGGTATACAGGACCTATTTTACTGAATACAGGTTCAATGGTATACCTTATGAACTTACGTACCTCAAAGCTAGGTACCACCTCAACTCTCTTGACGTTACATTGAGTTAAGAGTACCTTTCTGTACATGTCAACTGCTTCACGTACTTCCTGCGAGTCCGTAGCTACCACTAGTTCACGAAGCGGCCACCTTCTCTTCACACCTGCCTTCATCCTCAAAGCACTGGCTTTCTCAACAATTTCCTTGACTATATCCATCAATCTCTCACACTTCTCATCGATTAACTTCTCATCTGGAAGTGGGTACTCTAGGTAGTGTATACTCTCAGGTGCCTCCTTGAGGGCCGGTTTGAACATCCTCTGGTATATGGCTTCAGTTATCATTGGCAAGAATGGAGCAAGTAACCTCAGTAGCTTCTCAAGGACGTAGAATAGCGTTATGTAAGCTGTTAACTTCTCTAATTTCTCCTCCTCAATCCATACCCTCCTACGTATGAGCATTATGTACCAGTGACTTAAGTCCTCAACTATGAACTTTCTTAGTGCTCTAACTGCTTCATGTATGTGGTATCTCTCAAGCGCATCGACAACTATCTTGTTCACAGAGTTTACTCTCGATATTATCCACTTATCCTCAGGCTCTAGTACATGGAGGTAATCCTCCAATCTGTACCTCTCTGGATCAAATTTATCGAGGTTCATGTACGTTGATGCAAAGTAGTAGACATTCCAAAGAATGTTAAGGTCACTGTACGCCTCCTCAACCCTCCTCCACGAGAACCTCAAATCTTCCCAAACGGTGTTACTAAGTACGAAGAGTCTTAATGCCTCTCTACAGTACTTCTCAACGACTTCATTTGGAGCTACATAATTGCCAAGTGACTTATGCATTTCTCTACCCTGCTCATCTAGTGTGAATCCATGCATGAGAACTGTCCTGTATGGTGCTTGATCAAATGCGATTATGGATGCTCTCAATAGTGAGAAGAACCAACCAGCTATCTGATCGTGACCTTCAGTTATGAAGTCTACTGGGTATAGCTTATTGAAAAGTTCCGGATTTCTCGGATATCCAAGAGAAGCGAAGAATGCTATACCCGAATCAAGCCATACATCAGCTACATCAGGTACCCTCC
>CAZYGV010000101.1:0-5058 GCA_964647155.1 uncultured Thermoproteales archaeon
ACAGGTACGGTGTGTACCCTGGTTACGATAAACGTTGAATTAAGCACCTTGACAATAAACCTTATGATCCTACCATCATTATGGATCTCAAGCTCATACCAAGAACCACAGCACAGCATCACATGTCTACGCTCAACAGTACGCTTTAGAAATAGGTAAAATCCAGGTAGGGGAGTGGACTTACTGTTTAGGTACACCTTAAAGGTACTTGAGTTACTCAGCAAAACTTCAAGACTAGGCAACACAAAACCATACTGAAGCACCTTAAAGTCGATAGTAATCCTATACCTCTCGAGACCACGTAATGAAACAACCTTCTCCTCATAATCACCACACACCGACATTATAGCAGTAAATACCAAGAGTAAGCTCAGGATTACGAACAAGACCAGTAGTCTCATACACTGTCACAACCCTAACCGATCTAGGGTTTAGACTCCTAAGGCTAATTTATAGCTTAACATCTCAAAGGTCGTGAATTCACCTCTAGTGATTATGGTGAAGGAGGAGGGGGTATGGCGGGCCCGCCGGGATTTGAACCCGGGACCTTCGGGTCTCTCCCAGTCATCGATCCTCAGACCCAAGTTAAGAGCCCGACGCTCTACCAGGCTGAGCTACGGGCCCAGTTCCCGTCTTTCTCATTTCTAAGGGCTTTATATGGCTTTCTACATGGGTTTACCCTATTGTTGTGTGAGGGAAAAGTTCTTTTACTGTGTCTAATTCTCTTCTCTTGGGTGTGTTGATGAGGTATAGACGTAGGTGGAGATATAGGTGGAGATGGGGGTTGTTAAGGAAATTCTTGATGCTACTTAGAGGTCGAAGATAATTAACTAAATTGCTTTAAGTGCTCTATCTAGGTCCTCAATGATATCGTTCACATCTTCAAGTCCAACTGATAATCTAACTAAGTTCTCTGTAATTCCTAGTTTCTCCCTAAATTCTACAGGTATTGTCTTTGCTGCACTGAGTATTGGGTAGGTTATCAAGCTCTCTGGCCCTCCTAGACTTGGTGCTGGCTTTACTACCTTTAAATTCTTGAAGAATTTACGTACTTCCTCTTTACCTCCCTTAATCTTAAATGAAACAACTCCTCCAAATCCACCTCTAAGTAGCTTCCTAGCTACTTCGTGATACCTATTATCTGGTAATCCAGGGTACAAGACTTCCTCAACTTTTGGATGCTCCTTTAGGAACTCAGCTACTGCTTGTGCATTCTCACAGTGCTTTCTAACTCTAAGCTCAAGTGTCTTGATTCCTCTAAGTACTAGGTATGCTTCGAAGGGTGGTATTATCGTTCCTAATTTTCTTCTCCAATCCCATAGATGCAGGATTAATTCTCTTGATCCAATTACTGATCCAGCAATAACATCGTTGTGACCTGCTATGTACTTAGTCATACTGTGGATGACCAATGTTGCTCCATCTCTTAGTGGTTTGTACAGTACTGGTGTAGCGAAGGTATTGTCCACTACTAGTGTAGCTCCGTATTCCTTACATACCTTAGCTACTTCAGGTACATCTATTACTCTGAGCATTGGATTCGTTATTGTCTCAATGAGGACTAGCTTCGTGTTTCTGTTCACTGCATTGATTACTTCCTCGGTTTCTGGGTACACGGTGACGACCTCTATTCCGAATTTTTCCTTTAGCTCGAGTGCGAGCTGTATGGTTGTTCCGTAAGCTTCCATAGGTATCACGACTCTATCTCCCTTCCTGAGTAAGCCAATGTACACACAGGATATTGCAGCCATACCGCTTGAAAAGCACAGTGCATCATCACCTTCTTCAAGCTTAGCTATTACTCTCTCCAAACATCTGACAGTTGGATTCTCCTCTCTAGAATACTTGAGGTCGACGCCACGGTCACTGAGTCTAGGCTCAACAATCTGCTCAAACATAGCTACTTGGTAGATCGGTGGTATGAACGTACCTGTAGCCTCATCGTAGTAACCGTGTGAGTGAATAGCATCTGTCTGTAAACCCACGTACAGACACCCCATAGAACTACTCTCAAAGCTCTTAAACAAATCTCAAGAGATCTTATATTCTACACAGGCACATTACATAACGTAGGTGCATTCACATGCCTGAAGTACCAGCTAGATTATGTAGGGACCTAGGTAATGGAACCTTCCAGTGTCTTGTATGTCCTCATAGATGTGTTATACCTCCAGGTGCTACAGGTATATGTGGTATGCGTGAGAATAGGGGTGGTAAGTTAGTTCTCCTCTCATACGGTAAGGTATCGTCAATAGGTATTGATCCGGTAATGAAGAAACCGCTCTACCACTTCTGGCCAAATCACCTAACATACAGCATAGCTAGTGTAGGCTGTAACTTCAGATGTCCATGGTGTCAGAACTGGCCAATAACACAGACAACGATAAAGAACTACTCATGGCATCTCCGACACATGGATCCTGAGCTAGTTGTTGAGGAGGCAAAGTCATATGGTTGTATGAGCATATCCTACACATATAATGAACCAATAATTTGGTTTGAGTACGTTGTAGATGTCGCTAAGTTAGCAAAGAGAGAGGGATTAATGAATATCCTCGTCACTAATGGATATGCAACTGATGAGGCTCTAGATGAGCTATGTAAGTACATAGATGCTGCAAACGTCGATTGGAAAGCATTCAGAGAGGAAGTATACAGCAAGTACATAAAGGCAAGACTAGAGCCAGTACTTCACGCTACTAAGGAAATGAAGAGAAGAGGTCTTCACATAGAGATAACGTACCTAATCATACCGACAGTAAATGACAACTTCGACGACATAAGGAAGATGTGTAAGTACATAGTTGATGAACTAGGACCAGATACACCACTACACTTCTCAAGATTTTACCCAGAGTACAGATTCCTCGATGTAGAACCAACATCAGTGCAGGTACTTGAGAAGGCTTGTGAAATAGCTAGGGAAGAAGGTATTAAGTTCGTGTACATAGGTAATGTACCAGGTCACAGGTACGAACATACTTACTGTCCGGAATGTGGTAAGAGGCTCATAGCTAGATTCGGCTTCGAAATACTTGAGTGGAATTTGAGAGAAGACATGACTTGTCCTGAATGTGGAGCAAAAATACCGATAGTTGGTAAGTACGTAGTTCCACCTAAGCGACCACTCTACGGAATATTCTGAGATGAAAGGAGGGAGCTACAGACAAACTATAGCCATTATGTCATTCACGTTTGTTCCTGTTGGTCCTGTCATGATTAAGTGTCTCCCTAATTTCTTGAAGAATGTGTAGCTATCGTGTCTGGCTAGGTAATCATATGGATCTAGTCCCTTCTTCAATGCTTCATCTATTGTATACCCATCCACTATAGCTCCAGCTGCATCACTATTACCATCTATACCGTCAGTACCCATGGATGCTATGACAACACCTCTCAAACCTCTTATCATTAATGCTGCTGATAGTGCTAGCTCCTGATTCCTACCACCTAGACCAACACCGTAAGTAGGTAGCGTAACAGTTGTCTCACCACCAGCAATCAATGCACATGGTTTCTTAAGTGGATAGTCCTTGAAGTGTACCTGCTTTGCTAGTGAAGCTAAGACCTTACCTACCTCCTTTGCTTCACCCTCTAGATACGATGTTAGTACTAAGGTGTTTAGACCTAGCTCCTTTGCCCTCTGCTCCATAGCCTTTAGAGAAAGTTCATTACTAGCTATGATTACGTTATGTACCTTCGTAAATACTGGATCTTCGGGTCCTGGAGATTCCTCTAACTCTCCTCTAGCTCCCTTACTCAATACTTCTCTCACGCTCTCTGGTACTTCATCCCATACACCGTACCTCTTCAGAATGCTTATTGCATCACTGTACGTTGATGGATCTGGTGCTGTTGGTCCTGATGCTATTGTATCGAGTGGATCACCAACGACATCAGATACTATGAGCGAGACTACGGTTGCTGGATGAGCTAACTTAGCTAATCTACCACCCTTGAGCTTCTCTACATGCTTCCTCACAACATTGATCTCATTGATGTTTGCACCACACTTAAGTAGTATCTTGGTGAGTGTCATCATGTCCTCCATGGATATTGTATCGTATGGACAGCAAAGGAGGGCTGAACCACCACCAGATATGAGACATATCACGAGATCTCTCTCGGTAGTTTGCTTCAGTAACTCAATAATTTCCTCACAGTGCTTCCTATTTACTTCACTAGGTATTGGGTGAGTACCTTCAAGAAGTCTAATCTTCTCAGTTCTATACGTCTCAGCTAGACCCCTGGGTACGACTACTAGTCCTGTAGTTATGCACTTATCGAGTACCTTCTCAAGAGCATACGCCATAGCTGCTGAAGCCTTACCACCACCAACCACAAGTACCCTATCGTACTTAGACAAGTCTAGGACAAGGTCTCTAATCCTTAGCTTCTCACCTTCGAGAACTACGTTCCTCTCAATAGCAGTTACAGGATCAGCAGCCCTCAACCCAGCTTCGAGAAGAGCTATAGCAATTTCTCTCGCTTTGGCAGTCATATCATCAGGTGCTACACGAAGTTCATCAACATTCCTTATCATGGCTCTGGACATCAAGTACTCTCACCTCTAGGCACGGTAACCCTAGAACCACAGTGATGAACAACCTTATAAGTAAATCATGGTCTCTCAATATGGTGATCAAACTTGAGCTATGGTAAGTGTCCTAGATGTGGAGCTGATTGGAGTGAAGTTATTGTTGTATTTGATGGTAGATTTGAATTGAGGTACGTATACGGTATAAAGGCTGAGTATCAGGGTATGGAGTTAGTTGACCTACGTGAGGTTAGATGTCCTAAGTGTGGTTCAATATTTCTCCCTTCAGAGGTACCTGAAGTAGCTAATGCAATATATTCACTAACGAAGTGGGGTGTCGGTGCTATTGAACAAGTTGTAGCCAAGACATCACCAAAGGTAGTTGAGAGAATTGGACCTAAGGAAGTTGTTGTTAAGGAGAAGAAACCACAGAGAAAGACCAAGAAGCAGCAACAGCAGAAACAGACTAGGAGAAGAGCTGTTATTGAGGTTCAGGTTCCAGCTAGGTTGATAGGTAAGAG
>CAZYGV010000102.1:0-494 GCA_964647155.1 uncultured Thermoproteales archaeon
GTAGATACAGTGAGTACCTTGAGTTAGTGTATAGGTTGTATGTTGCTAGTTTACTACCAGAGTACTCAATTAATGTGGAGGCTGTTAAGGATGCGATATCGAGATTCATCAGAAGACCTACTAATTGAGCTTAGGAGTGTGTGGTTTAGGTATCCTCTATCAAGTACTTGGTGCATTAGGGGTGTAAATCTTAGGATTCATCGTGAAGAAGTTTTGGTTCTCGTTGGTAAGAATGCTTCTGGTAAGACTACGTTGCTTAAATTAATAGCTGGTATTGAGAAGCCTCAACGTGGAAAGATCATACGTTATACGGAGAGTACCTACTACATTCCTCAAGATCCAGCTATAGTACTTACGAAGGAGGTAGTGAGTAAGTACATACGCAAGCTACCTAGACCAGATATAGTGCTTGAGGTGGTGAAGTACCTTGGTTTAGAAGATTCTTTAGAGAAGTCACCACTAGTTCTTAGCTTAGGTCAGAGAAGATGTTTAGC
>CAZYGV010000102.1:504-4987 GCA_964647155.1 uncultured Thermoproteales archaeon
TAGCTAGAGTACTTAGGACATTTATTGAGCAGGGTAGATTGTCGCTTGTAATTGCTACACAGGATCTAGAGTTTGCCGAGCATCTAGGTGTACCCACTAGGGCTGTACTAGTTGATTGTGGACGTATTGTTTTAGAGGGTGATCTCCAGACTGTAGCGAGGATTTGGTACGGTATGTTGAGGGTAGTGAAGGTACCGAGGCTATGTACTGAACTTGGGTTAGATGTTGTTATGACTGTTGATAGATTTCTTGAGAGGTATCTCATGTGCTAAGTCTAGTTCTCAAGCTCCTATCGTGTATGCTACATGTTAGGTATGAGGATAGGTTATCTGTAAATACACATCCGGTCCTCAGGATTCTCTATGTCGTGTCTACGATGCTCATTGCAGTTGTGTCAAAAGATCTTCGTGTACTCGTGTACTTGCTCTCGGTAGTGCTTGTTCTCTCGATCATTGGTGATGTGGTGAGACAGGTGCTGTATAGCTTGGTAGTATCGTCCATACCCCTTACATTCGTTACTTTAGTGATTACGGTTCTGGAGTTTGGTGATGTACCTACATTAATGCAGAGATTAGGTACTGTGTGGTTGAGAGCTTTCGTGTTAACAACTTCAACTATTTTACTTGTGAACTTGGTTAAGCCAAGAGAGCTTGTTGCACTAGGTAGGTTCCTTAGAGTACCTAAGTGGGTTACCCTATCGTACGTACTATCCCTTAGGTTAATTCCCCAGGTACTCGATATGATGTATGAGTTAGTGAAGATACATAGACCGAGAAAGCTACGTGATTACGTCGACGTACTTTCACTGGCTGTTTTACTCATGGTGAGAACTGGTGAGGAGATGACAGAGCAACTAATCCTGAGATATACTAGCTATGGTGAGTATGTGGTGGTTAATAGAGGTACCACTATAGGTAATTTAGCTCTCATAGCAGTGATGGCACTCACAATTACATTGTACATCACTACTAGCTTCATACCACCATTCTAAGTGCTAAACAGTGAATGACATAGCGAACATCTTTCAAAGAACCTGATGTCCCAACTACGAGTACAAAAACTCTTTTAAGTGGGAATGCACCCTTAGAGCTCTCCATCGAACTACATTTCTGAATCCACTGCAATAGGTAAGCGAGAGGTACTAGCTAATTGCCCTACTAAGTACTAATGCAGGTCGCAGATTCTAGCTGAATCGAATTCTGATACCTTATAGAGGGTGAAAATGAGGGTACCGACTAGAGTATTAGCTGTCTCCTCGAGTAGAGGTACGTAACTACCATAGATATTTAAGGTCGACCCCTATAGACTTCCTTACCTCATATCTGAGAAGTAGGTGAAGTGTTGGAATTAATAGGAACTCACCACCAATACCTAGTACTGATGGGAGAGCCCATGATGATTTCTGATAATGGTAGTAGTGTGCATGCACAGTATCCATTAACCTTTTCCGAATCTAGTCTTGATTATGATGTTTATTTTCCAGTGTTCTCATGTAGGATTTGGATCGTTAGTTGAGGTGATTGCTCTGAGTAGTGAAGTTGCTAGAGAGGTTCTGCGGAAGTTCGATGAAGTAACTTCTAGGTATGGTAGAGGGGAGAGAGCGTGTAAGGTATTTATACGTTGGTTGGTATCGGATATTGCCCGTTACCTTGAAATTTCGTCACTTAGATTTGAAGAAGGCAAGACTATACTCGATGTGGTTAATGAGGTGTTTGGTGTTGATGCTCAGTTACTCCTTGTTGATTCTCTTCGTGAAAAGCTTCAGAGCGAGAAAGTGCTTGAGCAGACACTTAATCTGATATTCGATACCTACTTTAGTGACCTCAACATATTTAAGAAGGTCATCGGCAAGGTACATAGCTTTGTCATTGGTGTTCCCTGGACATACCTACCACCTAGATATAGCTGTGATGGTGTTTTCTGGTTCGATGCTGAGCACGTTAGGACTAAGGTTCAGCTCGTGAGAGTTGGTAAGCAGCTTATCTACATGTCTCACTGGAGAGCTAGTACATCAGATCTCGTTATTACAGTTGATTTGAGGAGTTCTATGGCCATAGTGACAGGTCCAACACTTATAGTTAGAAGTTCAAGAGAGGGGCTTGACCTCGGCTACCTAGCTAAGGTCGTATTACCTAGGTAGTAACTTAGTGACTAGATCTTTCCTCTTAGACCACTCACTCTCTCTTAGCTTCTCAGTTAATTGCTGAATTTCACTACACCAATTTGGTAACATACTCCTGTAGTCAGTAACGTACCATTGTTTGACATCTAAGCTCTTCAGTGCTCTTGCCGTTAAGACGACGGTTCGCCCGACATTAGCTGCATCCAGAAGAGCTCTCTCATCACTTAGCACGTCACCTGACTTCGTGTAGTAAGCTAGTGCCCAAGGGGGAATAGCTATTCCAAAGGAATTCAATACAGACATCATGTAGGCTATTACCTGGATAGCACCAGTATCATTTCCTACAGCTATGAATCCAGCGACCTTACCTTCTGCCCAGCACCTGCCCTCAATGAATATCATGTGCTCGAGACAGGTCAATCTGTCTATGAAGTTCTTGAGCACACCACTAGGACCATACCAGTAGATTGGTGTAGCTACTATGAGCGCATCAGAGGATAGTACCTTATCAAGTAGTATCCTCATGTCATCATCTATAACGCACGGATACCTGCAGCAACGTTCATCATCACATAGACACCCAATACATGGCTCAATCCTATAGTCATATAAATCTACTCTCTCAACATCAGCACCCTCGTACTTAGCTGCTTTAAGTGCGATCTCAAGTAGCTTAGCGGTATTACCGTACTTCCTTGGTGATGCATTTACACCGAGTACTTTGATTCTCAAGCTACTCACCTCACTATACTATATCCTTCTGGTAAACCATAACGAAGTGGTCGTGACTTTAAAACTATACCCTAGACGTAGTCAAGTAGTGTCCTTACATCGTTAGTATCACTACTCTCCTTCAAGTGCTTAGATCTAGGTGAGTACCCTCTTGAGGAGGCAAATTCCTCGAGATATTTAATGACTTCACGTTTAACTCCAATGAATATACCATCAACTTTACCGCCTACAACACAGCCTCCTCTATAGTTTTTGGGTAAGATTTCACGAAGTTCCTCTGAGTATATTAACATGTGAAGTTCTCTACTTGGGACTATGATTAGTACGCAATCTCTTGTTTGTGTACTGAGTATAGCCGGTATCACCTCTCGGTATCCAATACCGAATATCTTCTCTAGTCCTGGATATTCAACATCGATGTGTGTTACTCTAGCCAATGAGTATCCCTTAACATGAATGTAGAGATTAGGTCTTATCGTTGAGATTTGTGCTCGTAACCTTATGACTACCTTATTGCATTTAATGCTTATCTTTCCAGGTGCAGGACCTGTCATGTTGTTCGGCTCAGTCTAGGTGTTGCTCCTCATCCTATCAGGCCGCAGGGAAATTCATCACAGCCTCTTTACTACTTCCCCTTGGTTTGAGATACTTAAGGAGTTCTCTAGTAGTCACAGCATCTACTGATACACCATACTTACGTAGTGCTTTAGCAACCTTCATTGCGGAGGGAATTACTAAGTGTGCTTTCTCAACTATGTCCTCTCTACTCAGTACCTCACTTGGTACTCCATCAGCAATAACCATACCATTACATAGGACCACCATCCTATCTACGTACTCGAGAGCCAGTGGTATATCGTGTGTAATCACGATAACTGTACGTCCTCTATCTCTAAGCTCTTTAAGTAGGTCCATTATCTCCCTAGAGGTTCTACGATCTTGACCTGTTGTAGGTTCATCAACGATAATTACTTCTGGATCTAAAGCCAACGTAGCTGCTAACGCTAATCTCCTCCGTTCACCTTTACTCAAGAAGAATGGATGCTCATTCTCTAATCCCTTCAACTGTAAAACTTCAAGAAGTTCTCTAACTTTCTTCTCAATGACATCACTGGGTAAGCCAAGTTGCCTAAGACCGAACTCGATTTCCTCTCTAACACTCCTACAGAATAGCTGATGATCTGGATTTTGAAACACATAATTAACTACCTTAACTAAGTCTTTCTTCCTCCACTTCACCACGCTAATACCCTTAACTAATACATCACCTTTAGTTGGTCGAAGCAAACCACAGAGAATTTTAGCTAGGGTTGTCTTACCTGAACCATTAGGACCTACTAGAGCTACGTACTCACCTTTTCTAAATTCTAGAGAAACACCTCTAAGAGCGACAATGTTAGGTGGATACACATGGTGAACATCTACACACCTCAACACTACCTCATTACCTATACTGTACTGCTGTGTAATCTCCTTTATAGCCGGTTTAACTTCCAGTAATCCCTTACTTATGTAGTCATCAACTAACCTACACAACTCATCACTAGACTTCGGTGGAGATACCTTAAGTGCTCTCGAGATCTCGATTACCTCAGGAACGTCAACACCAATTTTCTTCAACACATCGTA
>CAZYGV010000103.1:0-4974 GCA_964647155.1 uncultured Thermoproteales archaeon
GTTTTGTCTTGGGGTTTATTTAGGGTTACTCCTTTGTCTCTGTACCTGCTTGTTCTGGTTTTACTTCTTTCTTCTTCTTCCACATTGGTGGGTAGGTTCCTGGTTTCATTATTACTCTCGTTGTCCTTACTGCAATGCCCTTCTCCACTGTTATCATTTCCTTACTCGTCATCTGTGCTCTTCCCAGAGCTACTAACTCGTTCTTGAGTGTCATTATGGCTACGAGGTCACCGGGTTTGATGCCGTCCTCTACCTTGACGATTCCAGGTACTGCTAATGAGGCTCCGTGACATATAGCGTCAACAGCTGAGTCACGTACATATACCTTCGGTATGTGTCTAACGGCGTACTCTACTGGGAGTATCACTTTCTTTATGTAGTCAGGTATATTGAATTCACGCCATAGAATTAAGGCATCTCTCAATTCATTTAGGGTAACTAAGTTTTCATCTTCGTGAAATGGCCCTACACGAATTCTCCTTAGTTCTCTCATGTGTGCACCAACACCTAAGGCTTCACCGATGTCGTGACATAGCTTCCTTACGTATGTACCTGACTCACAGTGTATTCTGAGGAGTACGTCTTTTCCTCTCTTCTCAAGGAGATCGATACTGTAGATGTGCTTGATACGAATTCTTCTCTTGACGGCTGATCTCAGTGGTGGTCTCTGGTATATTGGGCCAGTAAATTCCTTGAGTATATCAAGTAGCTGACTCTCTGGTACATCACTGTGGAGCCTCATTAAGCATATGTACTCTTTGTCACATCCCGCAAGTGCTTGTAGTACCTTCGTTGCTTCAGCAAGTGCAACTGGTAGTACGCCAGATACCTTGGGGTCTAGAGTACCTGCGTGACCTGCTTTAGGTATGTTGAGCATTCTCTTAATCCAGGCAACAACTTCGTGACTTGTCGGCCCTCTTGGTTTATCTAGATTCAATACACCATACCTGATGTGTGTTTCTGGATCTCTATCCTCAGGTCTACACCCGTACCTTGGGTCAGTGTACTCATCCTTTACTCTGTAGAGTAATGGTTTCTCACTCACGGCTGATTTAGCTGTCAAAGTTACTGCACCTCAGGTAAATTAAGTGAAAGCTGGTTTAACTTTCTTCTTCATCTCCTCTAGTAAACCTGCCTTCTCTAATGCCTTAAGCACCTCTTCATCACTTGCACCTTTAGGTATATCTACCTTAAATTCTGTTGGTTCTAGGTGCTTTATGTTGCACCTCCTTCTTTTCACACCTGTAAGTGACTTAGGTCCTGTAATGAGTACGAAATTGTCATCTATTATGTCAACTATGACGCACTTCCTACCTGCTTCTCTACCAGCTATCTTCACACAGATTCTACCAACCTCGATCACTGGTGGCATGGTTACCCCCCACAGCGTAACTTAGCACGTATATTAATCCTTACTCTCCTGTGACTTGATGTAGTTGATGTATTCCTGTATGAAGGTTCTTATTACCTTTGCAACTGCTTCCTTAGGTAACTTCGTTGTGTCGATAACTAGGTCAAAGATTGAGAGGTCACAAATGTCTATACCATATATCTTGAGGTATCTCTTTCTGTTGCTCTCTTCTCTAAACATAATTTCTCTGAGAGCTTCCTCAAAGCTCTTACCATCTCTCTCAGCTATTCTCCTAGCTCTCTCACGTAGATCAGCCTTAAGGTATATCTTTACGTCAGCTATATCCCTAAGGATCCATGCCGTTAGGTGACCCTCAACAACAACATTACCCTTAAGTGCTTCCTCCTTAGCCTTTTCATCAACATATCTATCAATCGAGTCATCTGATTCAGCAAGTTTGTGAAGCTCTATAAGTGATATACCTCTCTCCTTAGCAATACTTCTAAAGATCATACCAGTTGAGACGTACCTAAGAGAGAATGTCTCAGCAATTAACTTTGCGTGTGTTGTTTTACCTGAACCTGCTTGCCCACTGACGGCTATTACTAATCCTCGTGACTTCCTGGCTTCAGAACTCATGACATTCAACTCACATAACTCAGCTCGATGACGATCTAACGGCTCTCTTAAGTGCTTCTCTCAAACACCTATGACATACATTACCACCATAGGGTCTCGTTGGGGGTCTAATACTTTCGTGAGAACCCTTCTTCACTCTAGGCATACCCTGTAAAGGGGCACCACAGATAGCACAATGAGGGACATTAGTCTTTCTCTTCTCGTAGTGAACCCTAACCTCACCACTTGGTACACGAACCTTAACCCTACGCAATGACCTAGATCTATACGCCGGTCTTACCATGTAAAACCCCTCTACACCACGTACCAGAGTGAACCCTTAACCTTTACTTAGGTAACGCTACGGAGACAGATTTATAAGACTGACTTCAGTGCTTAAACCGAGCCAATGAAGTAACCTACCTGACTTGGTGATTGGGATGAGTTCATCAAAGAAACCACACCTAAACCTAGCAATACTAGGTCACGTAGACCACGGTAAATCAACACTCGTAGGACACCTAATGTTCCTAACAGGTGCTATCGATGAGAAGACAATGAGGGAAATCGAGGAGATGGCTAAGAAAATGGGCAAGGAATCATTCAAGTTCGCATGGATTCTAGATAAGTACAAGGAGGAGAGAGAAAGAGGATTAACAATCGATGTATCACACGTAAAATTCGAGACAGGTAAGTATTTCTTCACCATAATTGACTGCCCAGGTCACAGAGACTTCGTTAAGAACATGATCATAGGTACATCGCAAGCAGATGCAGCACTACTCGTAGTCTCAGCACACAGAGGTGAATTTGAAGCAGGTATTGGACCACAGGGACAAACAAGAGAGCACATCTTCCTAGCTAGAACGCTAGGTATTGGCCAGGTTGTCGTAGTGATAAATAAGATGGACTTAGTGAACTACGACTACAAGAGATACCTAGAGGTAGCAGAGGGTGTAGCTAAGCTACTGAAGCTATTAGGCTACAAGATAACACCAGTTGAGTGGGAACACGAGGGGACAAAGTACAAGGGATATGCGGTTAACGACATACCATTCATACCAGTGAGCGCACTGTACGGTGATAACCTAATTCAGAGATCACCAAAGATGCCATGGTACAAAGGACCAACCGTGATTGAGGCACTAGACATGCTGAGAGAGCCACCAAGACCAATTGACAAACCACTGAGAATACCAATACAGGACGTATTCACGATAACTGGTGTCGGTACAGTACCTGTTGGTAGAGTTGAGTCGGGTGTACTCAAGGTTGGTGACAAGGTAGTATTCATGCCACCAAACAAGGTAGGTGAAGTAAGGTCGATTGAGACCCACCATGTCAGAATTGATGAAGCGAAACCAGGTGACAACATTGGCTTTAACGTAAGAGGTGTATCTAAGGACGATCTACGTAGAGGAGACGTAGCAGGACATCCAACTCATCCACCAACAGTAGCAGAGGAGTTCGTAGCCAGAATCTTCATCCTATGGCATCCAACAGCAATCGGTGTAGGCTACACACCAGTACTACACATACACACAGCAACAGTACCAGCTAAGATAGTTGAGCTAATTGCCAAGCTAGATCCAAGAACAGGTGCAGTAGTTGAGCAGAAACCAGCATTCCTCAAGCAGGGTGATGCAGCAGTAGTGAGAATTAAGCCACTGAAACCAGTTGTCGTAGAGAAGTACTCAGACTTTCCAGGTCTAGGAAGATTTGCACTAAGAGATATGGGTAGAACTGTAGCAGCAGGACAAGTAATTGAAGTAAAGCCAGCTAAGGTAACCTAGGGTAATTACCCCTCTCTTTTGAACTCCAATAGGTAAAGTATTTCAATCAATCTTTTTCCTCTTACCCTAAGCAAGTAGGTGAGATCATGGTTCGCAAAGTACGTATTAGACTATACAGTACGGACTACAAAAAGCTAAATGAAGTCTGTAGAGAAATAGTAGATATAGCAAAGAGGACTGGTGTCAGAGTAGCGGGACCAATACCACTACCAACACAGAGAAGAATAGTCACAGTTAGGTGTACCCCATGTGGACAGGGATACCACACATTCGACCACTGGGAACTAAGAATCCACAAGAGAATAATTGATATGGATGCTGATGAAAGAGCACTAAGACAACTCATGAGAATAAAGGTACCTGAAGAGGTCAAAATAGAGATCGAGCTAATATAGTCAGAAGCCTTAATACTACCTCGGGTGCTCAATACCAGACAATATCCCAACGAGAGCTTCTGCTCGCTTGGCAAACTCTACATCTGTTGTAACTAGGTAGGAATTGAGTCTAATGGACTTTGCCAAGAATATACAATCGTACAAATCAATATTGTATCTTGTCGATAATCTGATAGCTAGGTCAAGATCTTCTTTCTCTATATGCTGAACACCTATACTGTAAGTATCTAGTAACCCAAGTACGGCATCCATTGCTTTCCTAGGGTCTAGACCATATCTATGGAGTATGCGAACCGTAGACACTACCGCTAAGTCTAGTGTGCACAGTATCTTACCCTCTTCCAGTAGACTAGCTAGTTTATCCACAGACCACTCATGCCATCTATCCTCAACGTTCACGAGAGATACCAAGATACAGGTATCGAGTAAATACCTAGGTCTCATACTCCTCGAGAACCTCACCAGTTACCTTATTGATCTTCATGTACCTAGGCAGCCTCGGCCACTTACCTGACTTTATTTGACTTCTTATCTTTACGTCCATCTCACGCTGTTTCACTAGTACAACCTCACGAACACTGAATCCAGAGGTAATACGTAACCTCTCGAGGACTCTCTCTAGCTCTTCACGTACTATCTCTCGGACTCTACCCTCAAACTCCCTAAGCTTCTCCTCAATTAACCTGTCAATTGACTCTAACGTTTCTAGCTTCGTCTCCTTCCCCTTCATTCGGCGTAGCTCGGTCTCCATCCTTGTCCTGACTAAATGCAGTAACTCTTCCTTGCTACTGCATTTAAGCAACTCCTCACCTAACTC
>CAZYGV010000104.1:0-4968 GCA_964647155.1 uncultured Thermoproteales archaeon
CCGATGGGTTGACATCTATCACAATGTCTCCACTATCATCCTCCCTAGCGAACTTGTTTGGATCAAACAACCTAACTCTACAACCCATGTCCTTCAATACCTTAGCTACGTATAGAAGCCCTAGGTAGATATCTCGTTCACCATGTGGAGGTGCTATCAAAAGAACATTTACATCAGGCATCGTTCATCCCTAGTAGAGCCTCAGTAGAAGTTCACTACCGTAAAACTCACAAGGCTACCCTTAAGATTAACTTTATTCTCACACATAGAAAGTTGCTGTTTAGGTGAACTAAGTCTTGAGAATAGTACCAATAGCATTTGAGTCTCTTGGTGTTAGGTCAATGGCAACCTTCATAGAGACACCAGATATCAGGATAGTGATCGACCCAAGTGCAGCACTTGCACCTCGTAGATTTGGTCTACCACCCCACCCTCTTGAGAAGCAAAGACTTCAGGAACTACTGAAGGAGATTGAGAGGTACTGTAGTCAAGCCGAGGTAGTGATAATAACTCACTACCACTATGATCACCATAATCCAGCACAACCAGAGCTACTTGATGGGAAGTATGTATTGATTAAGCACCCAACAGATCATATAAACATATCTCAGAAAATTAGAGCAGCTAGATACTTGAAGTTAATTCGAGAGAGATGTAGATTAAAGGCATTGGAGTACGGAGAGAATAGAGAACTATGCTTTGGAAATACCAGGGTAAGAACTTCACCACCACTACCACATGGCGCAGATTCGAGATTAGGGTACATATTCATGGTGCTCGTTGAGTATGGTGATGAGAAACTACTATTCACCTCCGATGTTGAGGGACCAGCACTGAGAGAACAGGTTGAATGGATTAAGCACGTAAGACCAACGGTACTAATACTGGATGGTCCGATGACCTACATGCTAGGACATAAATATAGTAATGACCTATTGAATTTTGCTCTCAACTCAATAGTTGAGATACTTAATGAATGTCCTGTACATACACTAATCATAGATCATCACTTTATGAGAGACCTAGAGTACAGGAAGTACATCAATGATATTCTCTCAAGAACTAAACGTGATGTAAGTATCGTATCGGCAGCTGAATTTCTCGGTAGAGAACCTTTACTACTTGAAGCTAGGAGAAGAGAGCTCTACTCCAAGTATCCAGTTAGTTAATGGAGTTGAGGTAAATAAGGGTCATTCCACTACTCACTAATAGGTGATTTCACTGTGTACACTACTCATGTTGGTAGTTTTCCACTAGATTTCACTAAGAGTAATGTATCAAGGGCTTTCCACGATATGGTTAATATAGGTATAGACTACCCGCCTTATCCACAACTACGTAATTTCATAAAAATCTTTCTAGATCCGCTAGTGGACATACATGTCCTAAAGTTAATTAATAGTAAGTATGTGATTAACGTGCCATTAAGTGAGTTGAAGAACTTACCCTTACCTGCTGTAAGACTTGAGGAAGCTGAAATAGTAGCTAATATTGTGAAGGAAGAGGGAATACATGTAGAGGCTATTCGAGGTTGCGTAACTGGGCCTTTCACCCTAGCTTCGGAAATTCAGGTATCTGAAAAGGAAGCACGAGGATTATTCACATCTACCTTGAGTAGTAAGGATTTCGTACTCAAATACATGGCTAGAGTTGTTAGGAAATTTGTCACATATCTACATGATGTTCTTGGCTTTAAGTTCATAGTAATTGATGAACCAGTACTTTCAGTAATGGTTGGTTCAGAGCGCATACTATTTGGTTACACAATTGAGGAAATCAGTAAGTGTCTCGATGAGATTCTTAAGGGTGTAGAGCTAGCTGGTGTCCATGTCTGTGGTAGAATACCTCCATTACTTAAGGACATTTTGCTGAATACTCAATACGTTAGAGTTCTCGATCATGAATTTAAGGACAATCCAAAGAATCTAACGGTCTACACTAAGGACGAACTGGAGAGGTATGATAAGTTCGTATCACTTGGTTGTGTATCATCGAGGAAACCAGTGATTGAGTCAGTAGAGGAGATAATGGATGTTGTTAAGAGAGGTATCGATATGTTTGGTAGTAGATTACTAATGATTAAGCCAGATTGTGGTTTTAGGGGATTAGCTGGATTCTTTGAGAATAAGGAAAAAGCCTATGAGGTAGCTATTGAGAAGTTAAGGAGGATTGTTGAGGTAAAACGTAGATTACGTGTATAGGGGATTTGTCATGAAGGATCTAATCAATAAGCTCAAGATAGCGATTATTGAGGGTGATGAGGAAGTAGCTCTGAAGGTAACTAAGGAATTGCTGGAGAAAGGTATAGATCCTAAATTAATTATTGAACAAGCGTTAGAACCAGCTATGAAAATTGTAGGTGAGAAGTTTGAGCGAGAAGAGTACTTCATACCTGAAGTCATGTTAGCAGCTGAGGTATTTAAGAAGGTTATGGAGTTTCTTAAACCTCATCTTAGTCAGGAGGTAGGTGGGAAGTCAAAGGGTAGAGTAGTGATAGGTACTGTTCGTGGTGATATACATGAGCTCGGTAAGAATCTTGTTGCTACAATGCTTTCAGTAGCTGGGTTTGAGGTTATAGATCTTGGTGTTGATGTGAGTCCAGAGAAATTCATTGAAGCAGTGGAGAAGTATAGACCTGATGTACTTGGTCTTAGCGCCTTAATGACTACGACAATGATTGAGCAGAAGGTAGTTATCGAGGAGTTAAAGAGAAGAGGATTAAGGGATAAAGTTAAGGTCATTGTTGGAGGAGCACCTGTTACAGAAGAATGGGCTAGAGAGATCGGTGCTGATGGTTACGCTGCAAATGCGTACGAGGCTGTAAGATTAGTTAAGAAGTTGCTAGGTGTTGAATAGATGCCAAAACCCACAATCTCGTTATTGAGTAAGGACGATATTGAGCTAATACATGAGAAGGCACTAGAAGTTCTCGAGGTAATCGGTGTCAAGATTGAGAGTAGGAGGGTTGTGAACCTACTTAAGGGCTTTGGTCTTGAGGTTGGTGAAGGTAATGTAGTTAAGTTTCCAAGAGATTTAGTCGAGAGTAAAGTTAAGGATTGTCCACATGAATTTACGCTCTATGATAGAGAAGGTAAGCCGCGATTGCTGGTTGGAGGTGATAGAACTTACTTCAACCCCGGTTCAGCAGCTACGAAGATACTTGACTTGAGACTGAACACCATTAGGGATCCTACACTTTGGGATTTACGCGACATAGCTATCCTAGTTAATGAACTTGAGAACATTGATGCTCAGAGTACAGCTGTTGTACCTCATGAATTTCCGCCAGAGATCCGAGATAGAGTTAGACTATATCCACTTCTGAAGTACTCGACTAAGCCTATAGTCACAGGAGCCTTTACAGTAGATGGTGTACACGACATGGTTAAGCTCTTAAGCATCTTCATTAGTGACCTCGATAAAAGACCAATAGCTATATTCGATGTTTGTCCATCACCACCCCTTAAGTGGAGTGAAGTCACTGTGGAGAATTTAGTTGATTGTGCTAAGTATGGACTACCTATAGAGATAATATCAATGCCATCTCTCGGTGCTACGTCACCAGTGACAATTGCTGGTGCTCTAGTGCAGCACCATGCTGAAGTACTTTCAGGTATAGTAATAGCTCAGTTAGTTAGAAAGGGTGTACCTGTTGTATATGGTGGATCGCCTTCGACATTTGACATGAGGTATGGGACACCGAACATAGTTGCTCCTGAAGCTCTTCTGGTATCACTTGCGTACGTTGAGATAGCTAAGTATCTGAACTTACCAACACACACGTACATGGCTCTAAGTGACACTATCTTACTCGACTATCAATCTGGTGTAGAGACAGGTATCAGCGCTCTTGTAGCTTGTTTAAGAGGAATAAACGTTGTCTCAGGTCCTGGTATGTTAGAGTACGAGAGTACTCAATGTCTTGAGAAGTTAGTTCTCGATAATGAGGTCTGTGGATTAGTTAGGAGGTTTAGTAGAGGATTCAACATCGGTATAGAGGAGTTAGCTATTGATTTACTGAGAGATGTAGGTCCTGGTGGTACATTTCTATCTAAGAAGCATACCGTTAAGTACTTCAAGAAGGAAATTTACCATCCTCGCATACTGTTGAGATTTGATAGAAGAGAATGGATGAAGAGAGGTAGTCCCTCACTCCTGGAGAGAGCTAAACAGGAAGTTGAGCAGTTGCTAAAGAGGGGCACTAGAGAGTTACCTCCATCGGACCTACTTCAGGAACTAAATAGAGCAATTAATGGAATACTTAGGAAATTCGGTATTACAGTAAGGGAACTCCCTTAAGGTATAGATTTCACCACTATGGAGTTGGTACAATACCAGGCACTTTGGGAAAAGGTACTGCTTCCCACACATACCTAAGACCTAGTATGTACCTAGTAAATCTCTCCACACCCAATCCAAAACCAGCACTTGGAGGTATACCAATCTTTGCTAACTCTAAAAACCATGAGTACCGTTCTAAATCCTCATCTATCTGTCGTAGCCTTTCAACGATCTTATCGTACCTGTACTCACGTTCTCCTCCATCTACAACTTCTCCAAACCCACGAGGTAGTATGAGGTTGAAATCTCTATTGTAGCCTGGTTTCTCTGGATCCTCTAGGTAGTAGAAGCCTCTACTAGTTTTCGGATACTTAATAATCCAGAAAGGTTCATCACCTAAGTACTCACTCAACTTTGTTTCTCCTTCCTGTGTTAACTCATGTCCTTTAGGAGTTTCTATACCTAACTTCCTCAGTATGTCAATAGCTTCATCATATGTAAGTACCTTAAAGGGCTTCTTAGGTACCTTAAATGACGGATTGAACTTCATCACAACATCTCTACACGTTTCAAGAACTTTTTCCATCGTGTAAACTACCAAGTCCTCACATAGCTTCATCACATCCCACATCGAGGCATAAGCCCACTCTACATCGACCTGCGTAAATTCACAGAGGTGCCTACCAG
>CAZYGV010000105.1:0-4946 GCA_964647155.1 uncultured Thermoproteales archaeon
GGCCTAGAACCACAGTACTCAACCAAACCCAACTCAGCAAGAAACCTAACCTGACAGCAACAGTAGAAGCATCCCTACCAAGAAATACTGAGAATACTGAAGGAGTAAAGGAACAACAACGTGAATAGAGGAGATAGACGGAACACCGACCTCAGGACATCAACCAAAAATCAATTTCAACAGTATCCCAATGACTGCTACTAGCAACGGGACATTGAACCCAATGAAGACCTTAATAAGCAAATCAACCCTACCCTCCAACCTAGCAACCCTCTCACTTAAACCCGATAGCTCACGCCTAACATCCCTAATCTCAGCCCTAAACTCACTCCTCAATCTCTCAATTTCAGATCTAAACTCATTCCTCAACTCATCCCTTAACCTCTCGAGATCACTTTTCGTAGCAACATCCCTCAAAACAGCATTAATTATCGCTAACCTAACATCAGGCTCCATAACGAGAAGCTCTGCAAGCCTCCTCCTAGCTCTAACATCTCTCTCAAACAACTCAACAATCTTCTCAGCTGTTAACTCACTACCCACAACACAAACACCAAACTAAGTAGCACACCACCCAAATATAAGACTCATCCCTCAACAATCCCTACTCACCTAAACACAACATCAACAACACCCATACCAATAGCTCTAGACTTACCAACACCCATGTACTTAGCAAACTCAAGCAACACAGCAAACCACCTCTTCTCCTCACAATTAGGACTAGATACAGTGTACTCAACCCAACCAACAAAACCCCTAGTCCACCTACCCTCACTAACAGGAAGCTTCACAGTCCTCAATCTATACCTAGTCTCATGAACATACTCACGAACCTACATCATCGACCTATTCACATCAAGCTAGGGCTCACCTTCAACCGTTATCTCTCCAAACAGCCTCTGGAACAACGTCTTTCCCAGAAAGCTTCTCTAGAAGGTCTAAGCGGTATATTCTAGCGAATGCAGTAATAACACTTGAGTTAGAGACTGCAAACAGCTCTTTCTCCACGGCTTCACTCCCTCTTCGCTCTTCCTGCAAGTTTCTTAGCGACCTTCAGATCCTCCTCTCCATAGTGTACTGGTATTCCTTCCATAGCTAGTAGTTCTAGGAAATCCCATTTCAAGAGACTTGCTATCCTCCGGGTCTGACCCAAGCTAGCTATACTCTTCTCGTAGAGCCTCATGGCTAGTTCTACCCTTAGCCTCACCTCAAGTTCATCAGGAACCTCAATAACAACTCGTCTAACACTAGCCTTAACTACCCTTGTCCCCTCAACAAACACTATACTCATATAAGGTTATTGATTCTTAGCCACCTCATAAACGAATCATACCTTTAACAATACTCAATTCATAAACTAACTGTCCCATATACTAATCCTTTTAAGGGTCGGTCTTCGGAGCTGTGAATCTTGATTAGAAGGATTGAAGCAATAGCTTCCAAAGTATCGTGAAAAACTTCGTAAGCACGTACGTACTTACCTAACTCCCGAGGATTAACACAACTGTAAACTACACCATTTGTAATCCAAGGTTCAACTAACTGATAGTTACTCAAGAATTTGCTTGCTCTATACAGATGTTCAATGAGTGTATTCCTGTGGTATTGGGAGTGTGTCGAGTGTTTGTACACGGTAGTACTCACCGTGGTTTCACCTATTTCTCAACTGGACTCCGGAGAAGTTCCAATAGTGTATCTTAGGTTACTCCTCAACTTGGGTTCACATATTGTTTAGTTCTCTGCTCATTAGTTTAGCTTTTTAGTTAGTTACGTAGTACCTGAGTTTGTAGGTGATTTACTTGGTGAAGGTTGGTAGGATAGTGAGGTGTAGATTTAAGAAGGTTGGTAAAATTATTTCATCTAGTGTTATTAAGAAGTGTAGGAGTTATGGTCGTTAGAGTTAAGTTAAGGATTAGGTTGACTTCTTCGGGTAGAGAAGTAGTTACTTCAGCTGTTGCTAATGCTGGTTTTGAGAGTGATGAACCTGAAGTCATAGTTCCTACTAGAGTAGCTAGGGAGTTAGGTGTTTATCCTGTACTTCCAGCTAATGCTACTGTTGATAGGTATGTTGTTGCAGGTGGAAGGGTAGTTCGCGTGTATAGACTTCCTAAGGAATTGACGAATGTATCAGTTGTAACTGAAGATAGGGAAGTTGGTCCGGTAAGTGTGGTTCTAACTATCATGCCTGGAGAGGAAGATGTACTACTTAGTGATAAGGCAATTGATTTACTTGGTATAGTCCTAGTTAAACCAGGTCAAGGACTGTGGAAGTTCATTGATGATCCACCTGATAAATTGAGGAAAAGCGAGTAGGTGTATTAGAAGCTAACTACTTGTGATCACAGTGTGAGCTATGTGCACTTAACTAAGCTCCTTATCATTATTGGTCCTGATTTAGCTAACAACATCTTTAGCCATTTCTTTCAATGCCTCTATTGTTACTTCTCTTAATCTAACTCTCGATGTATGTACTAAAACCCCTTCTGGTACCATACCTCCGGAATTGACTTTCCATAGCTGTACTGCTTGAAGTACGATTAATCCTATCCTAGGAATACATCATGCACTCTCCCTCGATATATCTTAGAGCTAGATCTCTACCCTTACCTCTACTACATCTATACCTGTAGCAACGAGCTGGATAGTACTTACTTAACTTAATCAATTACTTCCCATGAAACACCTAAATCTATCCATAACTTTTGCTAGGTACACATGGTACTATGGTACGTGAATTATTGTAGGGTGCACATAAGTCATGGTATGAAGGCTGTTAGTGGGGCAATTGAGAGGGTAAGATTGTGGGGATGAGGTTATCTACGAGGCTATTGACAATGTTAAGCCAGGAGGGGTATGTGGTAGTGGAATGATAGATCTAGTAGCTGAACTCTATAGAGCGGGGTTGATAGATAGGTATGGGAAGTTCATTGGGGAGTCTAGGAGGATAGTTGAGGATCGTATTCCGAGGTTTGTTGTTGCTTGGGCGAATGAGACTGAGGCAGGGAGGGAGATTGCAGTTACGGAAAGGGATATAAATGAACTTCTACTAGCGAAGGCAACAATAAGGGCAGGTTGGATGATTTTAATGGAGAAGCTCGAGATCGAGGAGAATGAGATTTCGAGGATTTACCTAGCTGGTTCCTTTGGGAGACATGTAGATGTTGAGAATGTGAAGCTCATAGGATTACTTCCAAAGGTTCCAAATGATAGGGTGGTCTTTGTTGGGGATATAGCTGTTGTTGGTGCAGAGATGGCACTTAAATCTGTTGAGGAGAGGAGGAATATTGAGAAGGTAGTTAACTCCATTGAGTACATTGAGCTATCTGCAGACAAGAACTTTTACCAAACTTTCATAAAAGTAATTCCAATAGAGGGGGAGTAGGGAAGGAAATGAGGAGATCGAGATGTTTTTGAAGTCATCCAAGGAGGCTTGCCATAGCTGTACTTGTTATTGCTTATCCAATGGTTGAGCAGATGAGGAGCTATAAATTTCCTTATGTGGTGGTTTGTGGTGAGGCTTGAAGTAGGGCCTGGTTATACAAGGAGAGGTAGAGGCTATAGGTTTAATCCTCATTACGAACCAGGTTACGATGTAGTGTACCTCGATGTTAACCAACCAGATTTTAAACTTAGTAGAAGTACCTGGGTGGTTGCTGATGCTCAAAACCTACCGTTTAGGAGTAGTTCAGTAGATGAGGTGTTTTCAGCTCATGTCATTGAGCATTTAGAGAAACCGATGAAATTCCTAGAAGAGTGTAGAAGGGTTCTGAAGAGGGGAGGTGTAGTCACGATTGAAACCCCAAACTTCTTGTCTAAGTACGCCTACCTCGATCCAGATCACAAGCATGTGTTCAACATTGTGAAACTCTGGGTGTTGGTTAGGAAGGCTGGTCTGAGACCTCGCTTCCCGCCTTTGAACATAGGTTCTCTTATTCCTCGAAAATTAAGACTTCTAATCGAGTTGGTCCTACTACTTCTCTCGGATAACCTTACCATTAGGGGCGTGAAGGAGTAAGGACCCTGAAGATGGGGTTGAAGATGTTTGTAAGTGTTTAGTTCTCTGATCCTTTCATGTTGTGAGCATTCTAGCGTCTAGTGTGGGGCTACTTTTCGACTTCCTTGAAGTGCTATGTTCTTTTGCTTTGTCTTGGTTTGATGAGCCATGTGTCGAGTTCTTCTATGTACTTGATCTCGTATCTCTGCTTTACTTGGTTGATTCTCCTCTTTATCTTGCTGTAGATTCCGTCATCTCTTACTATCTTTCCGTGTTGTTCTAGGTCGAGGAATTCTCTCTCTAGGTTTTCTATGGCTTTTTCTGCTTCTTCTGGTGTGTAGGCTCTTATGTCTAGGTCTATTTCATCTGATAGGAGTAGGAGGTATCGCTGTATGCTTGGTGGGGGGAGGTTTTCTGCTATGAGGATTACGTCTATGTCGCTCCATGGTCTCCATGTACCTTTTGCTCTTGACCCTATGATGGCTGCTAGCTTGATCTTTATGCCTTTCTTCTCTAGTTCTTGAAGCCACTTAAGTACCTCCCTATAGGCTTCTCTTCCATTCTCTAGCTTTCCTATGTCTGGTGTGCAGTCGTGTTCTCTTAGCTTTAGGAATATCTCCCTTGTTCTGTAGTACATTGTCTCTACTCTTTGTTTGCTGTAGTACTCTTCTGAGATTCCATATCTTTGTCTGGCATGGGGGTACCTGCTTGCGTAGTAGTGTATTGTGAGTTCACGTAGGAAGTTAAGTTCTTCTGGAGTTAGTTGGTATCCTCTTGCAAGTAGGTGGAGAGCATGTGTTTTCATGGGTTTGTATCCTCTCTTTATCAAGAGAGCTTTTAGTAGGAATTCAAGAGCTTGATGGAGATGGAATACTGCGAGTTTGTAGAGTCCTCTAGTTAGGAGGGTATCTGCTGCATCTAGGTGGGAGTAAGCTGATTCCATGTACTC
>CAZYGV010000106.1:0-4921 GCA_964647155.1 uncultured Thermoproteales archaeon
TATGTACATCACGTTCTCTTAACAGATTCACAACATGGTCTACTGTTGCTTCAGAAACTTCTTGAGGGAGAAAGAAGTTTAGACTTGGTTTCTCGAGAAACAGCTTCGATGCTGCTATAAATGTACAGAACTTCTCCAGTGAAACTGCAGCAGCTACATTTCTACTCCTGTCCACTGGATCTATGACAACGAGCACATCATTCTTGAAGGCTCTCCTAGCTTCAGTAGCTGAAGGGTAGTGGTGCTCTAGATCTATCACAATCTTATATGGTCTCCAATTCTTTGATACATCTTCAATTAACTTCGTGAAACCACCGTACGCTATCACCAGCAACTCACATAGGTAACCCGAGAATCCTCTAACCTTGATCTCAGCACCATACACACCAATCGTCTTCATGAATCTCTTAAGAATCCTAACATCTCTCTTCAGATCATTACTGAGCTTACTCCTCACGTACTGTGTATGGAGTGGAGTTCTATCAGCAGCTGTCAGTGGTTTCTCATTTGGTTTAATCTCCATACAGGGAACAACATCTACCTCGTACTCACCAATGTTGATTCTGAGGTATGGGTGATCTGCGTACTTCTCAATCCAAGACCATCCACGTGATGTAGCTACATCCTTACTAACCTCAAGCCCTAACCTAATAGCTTCCTCAACACTGTACTTACGTGGGAAAACCATGAAGATATCTATATCCCTATCACCACTAAGCCAAGTATCCTTAGCTATAGAACCCTCAACCTCAACTCTCACATCAATACCACGACGCTTAAACTCCTCACTAAGTGCATCGACTACCTGAGAAGCAGTACTCCAAACCTCCCTGTACTCATCAGGAGAAGGGGTAACTAACCTAGCTACTTCACGAAGAACTTTCTCTAACTCTCCTGAGCACATACCTCAAACAGAGTTGTGTAGATTGGACCTCTAGGCGTTAATGTACTTTTCTTCAACCTAACCTTATCAACAATAATCTCACCGACCTCAACATCGCGAAGTTCCTGAAGCAACCTGACTAACTCACTCCTACCTCTAGGACTACGTACTCTAGCTAAGGTAACGTGTGGAATAAACTCCTCACGCTCTGGTCTAAAACCAAGCTTCCTAAGCTCACTCTCAATCCACTCGTAGATCCTCTTAAGCTCTTCACTACCCTCAGCAACACCAACCCAGATAACCCTAGGTAATGAAGGTGTAGGAAAAGCACCTAGACCTCTCAACCTAGCTCTAAACTTACGAAAACTAAGTTTAGATAGAATCTTCTGAACTTGCTGGACGAGCGGGATAGGTATTTCACCAAGGAATCTAAGAGTTATATGTAAGTTCTCTCGTTCAACTAGCTTTACATCAGCTCCAGTGTCAACAATCCTCTTCTCCAATTCCATTAACTTATCGAGAATTTGGGGATCTTCAATGTCAACAGCAATAAAGGTTCTCAATCGACTACTCATACCTCTCACGCACCTTAGAGAGTAGCCAAGCAGTTAATTTAGGACAATTTTCAGGATCAACACCTCTTAAACTACCACACACATGGAGTTGTGGACAGGTAAAGCAAGGTACCTCAAGCAGGAATTCTAGCTCAGTAGGGAGTTGTACTACTTCAGCTGTTGGCGCTTTCTCGGTAACTAGCTCAAGTCCTTTCACAGCATAGACTCTGTAAGTTCTCCTACCATTCACCTTAATTGGTTCACGCTTAATGAATCCTTTCTTCTCAAGTCTAGCAAGGATTTTCGAACCCTCTCTACTGTCAATACCTAACTTCTTCCATAGCTCCATCTGGATAACTCCTTCCTTACCAGCTCTAGCAATCTCTCTGAGCAATCGCTCCTCGATTGGTGTTAGAGTAGCCATCTTCTGTCACCGGTAGGTAGCTAGACGTACACAACTATGTCGAGTTTATTCAGGAGTTCTTTATACCTATTCCTAATAGTTACCTCGGTTACACCAGCAGCAACAGCAATTTCCTTCTGAGTTCTCTTTGAGTTCAGGAGAACAGAAGCTATGTAGAGCGCAGCAGCGGCTAGTCCAATAGGTGTCTTACCTGCTGTTATACCCACCTCATATGCCTTCTCTATTATGGATATAGCCTCTCTCTGAACCTCTGGTGGTAGCTTAAGTGTCTTAGCTAGTCTAGGTATATACTCTCTAGCAGAGGTGGATGGTACCTTACCCAGTACTTCCTTGATGATCAATCTGTAGCACTTAGCTATGACCTTTCGATCTATTTTGGCATGCACCGCTATCTCCTCAAGTGATCTAGGTACCTTGTACCTCCTGCAAGCAGCATACACACACGCAGCAGCAAGTGCTTCAATAGATCTTCCCTTCGCTAGACCTCTCTTAATGGCTTCTCTATACATGACAGAAGCTTCGAGGACAACAACACGTGGTAGTCCAAGTACTGTACCCATTCTCGTTATCTCAGCTAGAGCAATCGTTAGATTTCGCTCAGAACTAGTCTTCAGTCGCTTCTGTATCTTGATCAACTTCCTAACGAGTCTATACTTCTCTGGACTTAGTTCTCTACCTTGTGCATCCTTACGAACAGTGGGTATTATTGTTGGGAGACCTTTATCAGGTAGGAGTGGTGTTTCAGGTGCTCCTGTTCTAGCTCTCTCAATGAATTGTTGTGGTGTGTAAGCTCTCCACTCAGGACCTAGATCAGGTAGATTCTCATCAATAACAGCACCACAATTTCGACAGACTAAACATGCCCTGGTATAGTCCCTAACGACAGCTGGTTTACCACAATATGGACAAATAGTACCATTAGATAGAAGCTCTGTACCGCCCTTACTTACCTCTTTTCTCACCTACACCTCGCCCCCTTCTCTTCTCTAGATCATAGACCCTAACGTAGATGTCTACATCAACATACTGATCTGGATTACCTAACGAAGGTTCGGGCTTTATGGACCCATAAGGTCTATCAACAGGACCGAATACATCAACTAACGTACCTATCCTCTTCATCTTGAAGTCAAAGACCGTAATGGGTGGGGGTACGAACATGGTGAGCCTAGCTATTAGCTTCCTACTCTTAGAGTAGTGAATTATGTGACCAATTTTCCTAAGTGACAAGAAAAGACCCTCCAAGCCTTAGTACTATGATTTCAATCAAGATATTAATTTAGTCACGACTAAAGAACTTTAACCTCACAGAATTGTGATATTATCGCGAGGTAATACCGATGATACCGAAGAGTGAAGGTAAGGTGATAGTATGGCCTGTTTACTTCGACTCAAGATTACCTAGGAGTCTAGGTAGAAAGGTGCCTAAGTCACTAGCTGTTGAGAATCCTAAAGTCGATGAAATTGCTGAGATTGCTCACGAACTAGGTCTTGAACCGGAGATTATACGAGGTAAGCGATACCCTTCCGTATGGTGGGAAGAATATGGAGGGTACGTTCTTGTTAAGAAAGTTACTGGAAAATACCAGCTACTTAAGCTTATTGCTGAGAAGTTAGTTGAGAAACGTAGAAAGTCAAGATGATAATTCGACAATAAACATTCGCTTAACTCTCACCCCTATGTCATATGCACTTGGAGTGTCTAGACTAGTCTCACCACCTATAATAGTGTAATACAGGGTTCTTAACTTGATGATGACTAAGAGTTCTAATCAAAAACAGGTACTTATAATGAAGTTTGTGAGTGATGTCATTGCGGAGACAATATATCTTGAGATGCTTGAGGAGGTACCTCAGCTACAGTAGTAGTGGTAAAGTCTATTAACTTACAATGTCACTGGTTAACGGTGAGTAAATGTTTACCGTATTTGTAGTAGGACCAGCAGGTTCGGGAAAGTCAACACTTGTTGCAGCACTCTACAATTGGTTAGTAGAACACGATATGGATGCAGTAATTGTGAATCTTGACCCTGCTGCTGAGTGGTTACCGTATACTCCTGATGTCGATGTTAGAGAGTACGTAACAGCTAGGAAATTAATGGAAGAGTACAACCTAGGTCCCAATGCAGCTATCATAGCTGCTGCAGACTACATCGCTCTGAATGCAGAGGACATACAGCGTGAGATAAATGATTTGAAACCAGGCTACGTGCTTGTCGATACCCCGGGTCAAATTGAGTTATTTGTATTTAGAGCTGTTGGACCACACATAGTCAATACCTTAAGTGCTGAGAGAGCTGCTGTACTATTTCTCTTTGATGTTGTTTTTGCCTCAAGACCAGCATCCTTCGTATCAGCTATGTTGCTGTCTCTATCCTGCTACTATAGGCTACAGAAGCCTCAGCTAAATGTATTAACAAAGATAGACTTGGTAGAGAGGAAGATTGTTGATGAGATTTGTGAATGGGCTGAAAATGTAGATGAACTCTATAGTAGGATTGAGCTTGAACATAGTGGATTTGAACGTGAGATCTCTAGAGATGTCTGCTCCTTACTAAGTAAGATCTGGAGTATGACTAGGATACTACCTGTATCAGCGAAGACTGGTGAAGGTATTGACTCTCTCTATGCTATTCTGCAACAAATCTATGTTGGTGGTGAAGATTACGTGACCCTACCCTAATGTAGTGACATGACGTAACATTAAAAGAGCACTTAGCCCTATGGTAGGGAGAGTGTGACTTTGATGTCAGTAGGTACGAGTGATGTCGATAAGAAGATCAGTGAAGTGATGGAGCAATTGAAAAAGCTTCGCGAAGAATTTGAGAGATGTCAAATTGAACGTAGTGAAGTTAGAGCTGAATTAGCTAGGGTTGTTGAAGAGCTGAATACCATTCGTGCAAAGATTCGTGAAAAGAAACAAGTTCTCCAAAGCTTAAGAAATGAGAGAGATTCAGCTATCCAAGAACTTAGGTCTTTAAGAGATAAGAGGAATGAAATTAGGCAGGAGCTAGCTAGATGTAGGGAGTATATTCGTGTACTCAGGGATCACCTAAGAGC
>CAZYGV010000107.1:0-4915 GCA_964647155.1 uncultured Thermoproteales archaeon
TAGGGATTACTTGTTGTCTACTGTTGCTGATATCGTTGGTGAGCCTTCTGTGAATAGGTTGGTGAGGTACTTGAGGAGGAGGTTGGGTGAGGAGAAGTCTAATCAGTTGGAGAAGTTGATTAAGGTTGTGGTTAAGTTGCTTGATGATTGGAGTAGTAGGGAGTTGAGTGAGGAAGATATTGAGTTGTGTAGGGGAGTTACTGAGGTCTTGGTTAGGTACCTCAAGGCCATTCAGAGGTCTAGTAGCTAGGTCTCTAGCACCTCAACTCTTAATTCTCTAGCTGCTTTAGCCTGTACTCTATCTCGTGTTAGTAGCGGTGATTTCCTTTGTTTTGCTAGAGCGATGTACAGTGCGTCGTAGATCGTAATGCCTGTACTCAGTGAAATCTCTAGGGCTTGTTTGAGTAGTGCTCTCTGGTCGGCTAGTAGTATCACGTTCTTTTCAAGTAATTCCTGTAGTGCTCTGAAGATTGTATCTACGTGTTCTCTACTTACTCTACCTCTTTTGTATGCTACGTACACTGCATTTAGAACTTCCTTAACAATCAGCTCTATGCTGATAACACCTCTCTCCAGGTACTCACGTATGGTTTCGTAATTTTCTTCGCGAAGTAAGTAAGCTGCTAGAGCAGACGCATCAATGACTATCACGGTCTTCCCTCACAATGCTCGATACTAGTCCTTTTGGTTGGGTGGGTATGTTCTTGAGTAATTCCTCAACTTTCTTTAGTGCTTCTTTCCTCTCTACTTCACGTATTTTCTCCTCAATGAACTTCCTAATTTCTTCAGGCCAATTTACCTTGTCTTTGAGGGTTTCCATCTTTTTCTTCAGGTCTTTAGGTATGCGAAAGCTGATGACAGCAGACATCGAGGTACACCGTGAGTACACGTATATATCTACAAATTAACGTTTACGTTAACGTCTACGGATCAGTATACGTATTGGGTACTGAGCTTGATGTAGTAGTGCTTACTTCCTCCTCCACTTGCTCGGTAGTATAGTGATTAAGTTCCTGTTGCTGAATGGTGATTCCCTAAGCTTCTTAACTCTATCACCTAGTTTACACAATATGTCGCTAGCTCTCATGACGGTCTTAACTACTATTACTCCTCTCTCATCTACTGTACACGCAAGTGCATATCTACTAGCTATCACTAGGAAGCTACTTCTCCCAATCAGTACTCTACCTGAACGTAGGGTGTTAACTACGATATTCTCAAGTAACTTACCTTCAGGACCATAGTACTGATCTACCTTTCTCTCACGAAATCTAGTAAGAGCATGCTTACTCACAACTACGATGATGGTATCTCTCTTAGCTACCTCACGTAGTCTACTCCTCAAATTGACTTCTCCACTCAACACTACGAACATCACTATTGTCACTGAAGATAAGGGTACCTCGTTCTCCTCCCTAAGAGCACATATGGCAAATCTTATATATAGGACATATGTCCTACCTATGGTGGTGAATTGTATGAGGCTTATCCCACTCGCTATTGTGATAGCTTTGCTCTTGCTGTGCTCCGTTGCTGTGTGTTGCATATGTGCTCAGGAGGTGTTGAGAGTTAAGGATGCCTATGGTGAAGTCATTGAGATTGAGGTTCCTGTGAAGTCTATTGTTTCGCTTGCTCCCGGTATTGCTGAGACCATTTGGTTCCTAGGTGCTGAGGATAAGCTAGTTGGTGTGACTAGGTTCTGTAATTGGCCTCCAGAGTTGGTTGAGTTGATTAAGGTTGGTAAGGTGAAGGTTGTTGGTGGTATTGTTGATCCGAATATTGAGGAGATTGTTGCTTTGAAGCCCGATCTAGTCATAGCTACGACCATGACTCCGAGAGACATTATTGCTAAGTTGAGAGAGCTTGGTGTTAAGGTTCTTGTTCTGCCTCATCCGACTAGTATTGAGGATATTGTTGATCAGATTAGGTTGATTGCTAAGATAACCGGGAGGGTTGAGTATGGTGATAAGTTGTGTGGTGTTCTCGAGAAGCTATGTAGTGTTCTCAGTAATGTGACTTCTGAGAGACCTAGGGTTAGGGTCTACCTTGAGCTTTGGTATGGACCTATATGGACTGTGGGTGGTGCTAACTACATGAATGATGTCATTGAGTTAGCTGGTGGTGTCAATATCTTCGGTGACACTAATACCACCTACGTCTCTACTAGTGATGAGGAGGTTATCAAGAGGAATCCAGAGGTTATCGTATTGTGTAGGGGTATGGGGTATAGGTTTACTCCGAGGGATGTTGTTGAGAGACCTGGTTGGGGTAAGATAGATGCTGTGAAGAGTCTCAGAGTTTACGTATTGGAAGGTCCTGCACTGGATGCTCTGTATAGGTATCCTTCACCTAGGGTTGTGTTGGCAGCGCTGTACTTGCTTGCGTACTTCCATCCTGAACTCACTTGCGATGTCTATGCTAGGTTGATTAGGGAGTTAGTAGGAGCTACGTTCAATGTCACTGTACTTGGTGAGAAGGTGACTTCGCTTAGACAGGAAGTTGAGAGGATTAAGGAGGTTTACAGTGGTAAGGTTAGTGAGTTGGAGAAGCAGCTAGGTGAGCTACGTACTAGGTTAGAGAAGGAGGTTGAGATACGTGAAGAACTTCAGAGAGAGGCTCAGTTCTGGCAGCTGCTAGCTATCGTGATGGTTGTAGTACTGGTTCTACTCGTGGTTGTTGCTTTAGCTAGAAGGCGTAGATCATGATTTCGCTGTACAGGTCTAGAGCTAGGAGATTCGCAGTAATACTTCTAACCTTAGTGGCTTTACTCATATTGCTCCTACTTGTATCTACTTCAGTTGGTCCATACTACATACCACTACGTGATGTCGTAATAGCTCTCACCTCTACGAGTAGTGACTACAGAGTTATCGTACTGGGAATTAGATTACCGAGAAGTATTGCTGCTGTGTTCCTAGGTGTGACACTAGCTATTTGTGGTCACTTACTTCAAACTCTCTTTAACAACCCTCTGGTTGAGCCGTATACCCTAGGTATTGCTTCAGCTGCTGCGTTGGGTACTGTAATCGCTATTTCGAGTAATCTCTGGTTTCTCGGTTCTCAAGCACCTCAAGTACTAGCGTTTATCCTAGCCTTCGCAACTTCACTTCTCCTCCTTATCCTCTATAGGGTTCTAAATCTGTCAATTACACAGCTACTACTACTCGGGATATCGCTTAGTCTCCTCTACAGTGCTATCTCAACAGCTATTCAGCTGTACTTCGTTAGAGATGTTCACGCTGTGTTCTTCATGATCATGGGTAGAGTCTCACACTGTAGGTGGTCTCACATAGTTACTCTCTCTATTGCTGCTGCTTTGTGTCTGGTCACTGGTACTGTACTCGCTAAGCCGCTAAATGCCTTGTTGTTAGGTGAGGAGCACTGTCTTGCAACAGGTTACGATGTTCGTGTCCTAACATTGGCTATCTTATTCTTGACCTCTCTCTCAACTTCACTAGCTGTCTCCATCTGTGGTGTGGTCTCGTTTATCGGTTTGGTGACACCTCATATATCTAGGGCACTTGTGACTAGTGAGCACAGGTACTCAGTACCTATATCTGCTGTTCTTGGTGCTTGTTTAACTCTGCTCTCTGATATGGTAGCTAGATCCGCTGTACCACCTTTTGAGCTACCTCTTAGCGTGGTTACAGCTATGTTTGGCGTACCCTTCTTCATGTACATAATGCTCAAGTTGAGGTACGGTTGACATGGTGCTTGAGGTAGTTGACATTACGTATAGCTATGGTCGTGAACCGGTCTTAAAGAAGATAAGCTTCAGTGTTGAGGATGGTTCTGTTGTCTCTATTGTTGGTCCTAATGGTTCTGGTAAGACTACTCTCCTCAAGTGTATAGCTCAGGTACTTAGACCACGTGGTGTAGTGTATGTCGATGGTAGAAACCTCACTGAGGAGAGGTATAATGCTGTATCGAAGCTAGTGTTTAGTCTCTTTGGTATGCAGGTTAGTGAGTTGCAGAAGCTTACTGTTCTCGATGTCCTACTAATGGGTAGGTACCCTGAGAGGAGGTTTAGCCCTAAGGTTACTGAGGAGGATCTTCAGGTTGTTGAGGGGGTTGCGAAGGACTTCGACCTTGTACACCTACTTGATAGGTACATTACTGAGCTTAGTGACGGTGAGAGGCAGAGAGTTCTCCTCGCTAGAGCAATTATTCAGGATCCTAAGGTGTTGATACTTGATGAACCTGTCTCTCACCTAGATTTGAGGTATCAGCTTGAGCTACTTAGGAGGATACGTGAGTGGTGTATTCGTAGGAAGAGAATAGTCATTATGGCTCTACACGACCTAAATCTAGCATCTGTCTTCTCTGATAGAGTTCTCGTGCTATGGAGAGGTGAAGTTGTTGCGTATGGTAGACCAAGTGATGTTTTGACGCCGGAACTAGTGTGTAAGGTGTATGGTGTTCACGACGTCATGTACTTGAGCCTCTGGACTAGGTACGTTGTACCTACACCACTACTTAATGTATCTAACTACGTGAAGGTACCACGATTACACGTATTCTGTGGCTATGGATCAACTCTAAGTATTCTCCCGTATCTCAGATACCTCGCACATGATGTGAGGTGTGGTCCTGTACCTGAGTATGATGTTGATGCTGTAGTTGCTAAGGCGCTTGGATATCGAGTGTACGTAGAGAATAGTGAGGAATTACTCGGTTGGCTAAGTAGCGTCTACCTAGTGGTCTATAGCCCAAAGACAAGGGCTATAGCTCTTAAGTACATTTCTTCAGTGTGTTCTCGCGATGTGATTACTGTGGAGTTCAGAGGTGATGTTGAGGAGTTCTTATCCCACTTGAGGGCACTCATATGTTAGAGTATCGATACTGCAATTCCCCTAACAACATCAGCTAGATCCTCACACTTATCTGCTGTCATCTCTATGCTGTCTATTGCCTC
>CAZYGV010000108.1:0-4893 GCA_964647155.1 uncultured Thermoproteales archaeon
GCTCTCTTCTTCAGCTCCTTCATGGGAATTACTTAATTCAGAAGAGTTATTTCTCATTTTCTGGGATCTATGATGCGTGAGTTAGGTGATGTTATTACATTAGTGATGGGTGCTGGTGGTGTAGAGACTCAGAAGCTAGTTACCTCACTTATTAGTGATGTGATTAGAAGGAGACTAGGTCCTCTAGGTCTCGATGATTTTGATGACTCTGCTGTGGTTGAGTTTGGTGAGTTTAAGGTAGCTATTACGGTTGATAGCTACACCATAAAACCAGCATTCTTTCCAGGTGGTGATATCGGTAAGTTAGCTATCTCTGGTACGATAAATGACTTGGTCGCTGTTGGTGCTCGTCCAGTAGCTGTCTTAGACTCTATTGTTGTTGAGGAGGGTTTCTCCCTAGGTGATTTAGCTAGAATTATGAAGTCTATTCAGGATATTGCCAATAGGTACAACATAGCTTTGCTCGGTGGTGATTTCAAAGTCATGCCTAAGGGCTCTCTCGATGGAGTTATTGTGACTATGGTTGGTCTTGGTGTATGTGAGGTTGGTCCTCTATCTGATTCCAATGTTAAGGTTGGTGATAAGATAGTTGTCACTGGTCCTGTTGGAGATCATGGTGCTATGGTATTAGCTCATCAACTTGGTATGCTTGGTGAAGTTGATATCAGTAGTGACTGCAGACCACTGTATGAGCTAATTGATGTTATGAAGAAGGTTGGTGGTGTACATGCATGTAAGGACCCTACTAGAGGTGGTTTAGCTATGGCTCTCAATGAGTTCGCTAGGAAATCTAATGTCTGTATAGTGATCTACGAGGAGCATGTACCTGTAAGAGATTCTGTACGTTCATTAGCTGAGTTAACTGGCGTAGATTATCTGGAACTAGCTTGTGAAGGACAGATGGTGATATCTGTCGATGCAGAATTTGCTGATGAATTGGTTGAAGAACTTAGAAGGTATGGGTTTAGTGAAGCTTCAGTAATAGGTGAGGTAAGGGAAGAGCCTAGAGGAACTGTATTGCTCAGAACAAGCATTGGGAGCACTAGAATTCTTCAACCTCCAATTGGTGCACCTATACCTAGAATTTGCTAGCCAGGTCATACCATGGTTAGCGAGGTTGATGAACTACTTAGGAAGATACATGACCTATGTCCGAAGAGTGAAATTAAGATACTTCACTTCTCAAGCAATTGTGAGTACCAACTCCTTAAGCATTACCTCAGAGCATACTTACCGCAAAACCTAACCATAATGTCAGGACCAACATCACCCTACATATGCTGCACAGTGAGTGAATTACGTAACGTAGCTATGGCATGTAGGTCAGGTACTGTGTTTTTGTTCCCTTTAAAGTTAAGTACCATTAATCCCCTAAGAGGATTTAGTAACGTAGCTTACTTCAGTAATCTAGCGGAAGCACTCAAATTAGCTAAGAGGTTTAGACATAAGCCAGTTATAGTGTTTTATCCTGGCTTTGAACCAGAAGTAATCGAATTAGCTTACTCGATATTAAGGGGTGAAGTACCTGGTAATGTGAAGTTTTACCTTTCCTGTAGATCACTCATAACGTTCGTAGAGTACTTGATAGTTCGTGAAGGTTCATCTATTAAAGGGCTTATTTTTCCAAGAACCTTTAACATTGTTAAGAGTCTAAGTGATTTCTCAAGGTTGATCTCTGCATATAGGTGTAGGTACGTGATCTCCTCACTTACTTGCTGTACTGATGTGCTACTAGCTATATTGAGCATACTAGAGGAGTCGAGTCCGCATACTCACGATGTTTCTATACCATGTACTCTAGACGCTGTAGTTAATGAAGTATTTAGACGTAGTGACATATCTTGGTTTGCTATAGGTGAGATACCATCAAGTGGTTTCTCATTTAGGGATGAATTCTTAACCTATGATGCCCGTCAGTATCTACATCTACCTGATGAACCTAGTTCCGAGGATTTAACCTCCTTCACTCCTTGTAGAAGTATTGTTGAGGGTAGAGCATTGCCAATATCTTGTCCCTATTTCGGTACGAGATGTGAACCACATACTCCTCTAGGATTACCCATGGCAATTTCAAATGGTATCTGTAGTATCTGGTACTGGTGGATTAAAAGTAACTAGAGGAAATGTGCATGTACTTGGATGAAGTGCTAAGAGCAGTGTATACACGGTACTACGAAGTAGCACCAGAAGTTAGATGTTGTCTTCAGAGCACAGCACAGCTTCAATACATGAAGTTCGAGATTATGGGTATCAAGATCTTCTGTAGGTTTATGAGACATGAGGTCTATACCATAGATCTCAATCCCTTAGTATCGATGTTGAGATACTGTGAGCACTTTAACTTTAATGAAGAAACTTTATGTAAGCGGAGATTACTGAGGAAGTACATACCCCACGTAGCACTCGGTAAGTTCATTACCTATCTATTCACTGAGGATCCCTCAATTGACCTAGGTAAGTTGGCCAATAGGGTGATCATGGTAAGGTATGAAGATTTGATTGAGCTTCTTGCTCTTATACTGTATCTGTGTTGCCTTTGGAGCTACAATACATACCTAGACCTCTCAAGAGCTATTCACCTAATACTACTCAATATACCGATCACAGTCATCAAAGAATGTATTGAGCTAAGTGAAGTACTTACACTACTTGCGCTCTGCACACCGACCATGACCCTGGATAATGCTCCACAGGTAATTGGTAAGGAGCACGGTACGTATTTCGATAAGAGAGCTGGAAAATACCTAGCTTTACCCGTTACCCCACCATTTCTCCTCATACCTACTGATGTAGATAAATTACCAGGTAATCTCCACTTTTTATCTCTAAGACATAACGAGTGCACAATCTCACGTAGAGCTAAACTAAGTGCTCTGTGCTACGATCCAGAACTAGTATTAAGGTACCTTAGATGTCACGACGATGTACCGGAGACCCTCTTAGAGTATGTCAACATTAAGGCAGTTAAATTTAATCCAGGCTACGTACCTGATCTAGTACTGGTGATGTAACTCTATGTGTCTAGGAATTCCAGGTAAGGTCATTGAGGTTAGGGGGGATACAGCTATAGTTGACTTTGGTGGTTTAAGGAAGGAGGTATCCATAGTACTAACTCCAGATGTTCAACCAGGTGATTACGTTATTGTTCATGCTGGTTTTGCGATATCGAAGATTAGTAGAGAGGAAGCTCTTGAGATGTTGAAGTTACTAAACGAGGTAATTAATTCAATTAACATTTCCAAGACTAGCTTTCACTAAGTAGTCTAGCACCCACAATAGCTACTTGTCCCACAGCTATAGATCCATCGTTGGGCGGTATCCTCCGTGCTCTAAGTATCTTGAGAGATGTATTGGCTAAGGTTTCCCTAATGCCTTTAACTATGTAGTCATTAACAGCGCATCCGCCAGAAACAACTACGTAAGTTACACCTCTTGTACGGCATCTCTTAGCAACCTCACCAAGGGCTCTACCTAGCTCGTACTGAGCTGTTAATGCAATAGACTTAGTATCATATCCTTCAATAGCATGCTCCACAACCTGATAAAGCAGTTCTGTCGTATCAATGATGTAGCTACCATCCACATAACGTATCGGTACACGAATGCTGTCAAGTAGCTTCCCACCTCTAGCATGTTCCTCCAGTAAAATAGCTGGTTCACCTTCGTATGTTCTCTCCCAACAAATACCGATAGCTACTGATATTGCATCAAGCACTCTCCCCATACTAGATGTCACTGGGCTTCCCAGCTTAACCTGCTTCAGAATAGTTTCAAACTCCAACGACTTAAGGTAGTTTCCGTAGCCTAGCTCCTTAATTAACTTCTTTACCTCATCTTCTTCCAGCTTACTAGCGAGTATACCAATTAACATCCTTATTGGGTACTTAACCGCCAGGTCACCACCAGGCATTACCTGGTAACGAAGGTGACCAACTCTCCTAAATTCACAGTATGTTACCCTAAGGACCTCTCCACCCCATGCACTACCATCCACTCCATACCCTAAACCATCGATTGCAATACCTATAACCTCCTCATTAGGATCGATACAGTGATCAACTAAAACAGCAACAATGTGAGAGTGATGATGTTGAACCTGCATTAAGGGTACTTTATTTTCCTCACTCCACTTCCTAGCTAAGTACGTACTTGTATACCTTGGATGTAGGTCAGAGACCAGAACTGAGTTCCCTAGATCTACCCTGTAGTTCCTAATCAGGAACCTTAGTGCTTGTTCTAGAAATACTAAGTTCTCATACTCATCCACATCACCAACATACTGTGTCGGTATTACGTACCTATCGACACCAATAGCACCACAACTACTTAACTCAGCACCGAAGGCAATGACCGGTTTAGGTAGTTTAAAGGGTAGTTTCAGCCAAGTTGGTGCATATCCTCTACTTCTTCTCAGAATAGTTGGTTCACCATCGGTTAACCTCACAACACTATCATCAACTCGGTTAACTATTCTGCGGTTATGTACTAGGAAGTAATCAACTACATTTCCAAGTTCCTTCAGTGCAACATCGTCACTGATTATCGTTGGCTTGCCATGTATGTTACCACTAGTCATGATAGCGAATTTATCTCTCAGCTCACTAAGTAGTAGGTAGTGTAGACCGGTGTATGGAAGCATTATACCTAGAGTACTCATGTTGGGTGCAACGTAGGGTGATACAGGTGCATCTTCTCTTCTAGGTGCAATGACTATAGGTGCTTCAGGTGATGTCAGTAACTCAACATGTTTACTAGTTAAGTAGCAAAGCCTCATACCAACACTCACGTCAAGTACCATCAATGCAAATGGTTTCCTCGTTCTCTTCTTTCTCACTCTCAATCTCAACACAACATCGTCATCAGTTGCTAGACACGCTATGTGGTAACCACCTA
>CAZYGV010000109.1:0-4816 GCA_964647155.1 uncultured Thermoproteales archaeon
AGAATCTACGATAATTGGGACCACACATACTTCCTACACGTAGATGACTGCTTATCCCACGAGTGTACATGGTGGAGGGTGTGGATACCTACACGCTTTCCCTCTCCTTCTTGTCGTCTACAAATCTCCATATACCTTTCCTAGGGTAGAGGATTTGAATGCCAAGCTCCTCAGCTAGGTAATCACTTATCAAGACCTCGTCTATATACGGATTGATCAGAGCGTTAGCAATGACCTCCCTACTCGTTCTATCCTCTGCAATAACCTTGACTACAAGTGCTCGAGGAACCACGTAGCTTTCCACTATTCCTCCTCCAGTCTCCAATGATACGGACAGAGCTTCTCTAGGTCTAGGCCATAGGTCTAGAGCTGCAGCTATGGATGCGGGGATAGCTATATCGGGTGAATCACTGGTAAAGCCAGTGTTCACAAGAGCTTTCACCATAAGCTCCTTGCCGCTGTACCTAGACCTAATCACCAGCCTTACTCTCACCGGCATTCCTCTCTCCTCGAAGAAGCTTCAAAGCCTCCTCCCTGCTGATGGGCACAACCTCTACCTTCATCAGCCCACGGATCTCCCTGATCCTCATGTACCCTATGCGAACGCGCTTCAACAATACCCCCGTGATAATAGTCTCTACTGAAACTTACATGCATTACGCTCATCATACTCTAGATCACTGAGCTGTCGAGGTTTTCAGAACCCCTTCAAGCCAACGATACCACCATCAGCAAGAACCCCCTCCTCAATCACAGTTTCGAGGAAGAGTTATCTCTAGATCCTCACCCACGAAACCACCGCTAGCAATAGCTACAGTCTCAATATAGCAGTCTCCACAGCATATCCCAACCTTCAGTCCTAGAACCACTATCTCTACCTTCTTCAAGGAGTAGTATAGCCAACATCAATCCATCCACATCTCCATACTCCACAACTTCTAAAGGAAGTATAGTCAACATAATAACCATCCTCACTCATGATAGAATCCCAAGTACGAATACTGCACACCATCTACATACTCCCATAACGAGACATATCAACTATTCCTTGACTGCTAATGCTAAAACTCTAAAACAATCGCCTTCCTCGTGATCTCTGCATATAGGTGAAGCAGGTATATAAAAACAGCGAACCATCCAAGCCACACATAGCCAACACCAAAACTTTAGCTCTGATAACGCTTCAGAAGAACTAAATGAGTACTCCCCCAGATCCCTCAACACCACTAACAACAATCACCTTCATAGTCTATACACCAATAGATTAACGAGCCCATGCATAGACCTACCTTTGAAAAGCTAGAGTACAAGATTAACAATGCTAGACCTAAACAGGAAGATCTCCCAACCTCTAGATGAGCACTCTCGTTAGCGCTTTTCCTGCTACATTGAAGTGAAGATTCACTCTCAAATACATTCGTATCCAAGTCTATAGCTCCTCAATCTCATCACGACCAGTAACCTCATGTATAAGTTCAAGAAGCCTCCTAACACCATGTGTTCCAGGGTAGTCTAGACCTAGTTTAAGTAAACAAGCTCTGAGATACAATTGAAGAGATTGCTCCAAGCTAAAGATGGCTAAATCATAGAAACTCCGCTCAATCTGCATAAGAGCCGTTTCATAGAACCTCCTAGACCTCTCAACAAGAAACTCATACTCCTCACACTTCACAATACCCAGCCACCCCAAACTACAGCCAACAATCTACACAAAAACCCTGTAGCGTACTCTAACTAACTAAAAGTCGCTAGCCCCTACACAGGAAGCTACACAGAATGCAGATATCAAATCTTTCACCTAACCTCAATTCCGAGCAGATTACGCTCTCTTCCATAGCTCATCCACCTTAACAAAAATCAACATACCAAGACACCACCACACAATACCACACAAAAATAATGAAACCTAGCACAGCACCCCTTCAAACGCCTAACCAAGCCTTCAAACCACCATAACCAAGCTAAGCAAGCACATAGAAGGAAATAAACCCCACAGAACACAATTCAAGGCAACTCAAGAAATATTAACCACAGTTTCAACCACAATGTAGGTGGTGCCAATAAGTGCGCGCATTAAAGAACATAAAGATCAAGTTCATGGATAAAGTAGCCCACTGCACCGCACTATTCGATACAGGTTCAAGCCATACCGTAATACAGCGCACCTTCTTCGAAAAGAACTTTGGCCCTAAATGGACGAAGCTCCCCAAAACAATTAAGCTCTACCTAGTAAATGGTGAATTTGTAGAAGCAGATAAGTACGCTCAAATAACCATAATAATAGACGACATCGAGTTACTACCACCTGAAACAGCACTCATTGTAGATAAGTTCGTAGAGGAGATCGAGATTGAAGGACGTAAAGTTAAACTACCTGAACTAATCATAGGTTCAGGCACCATGAACAAGTACGGAATAGTACTAGACCCAAGAGAAGGCATCAAACTAACAGGAGCCACACTACTACTCTAACACCAACCGTTTGTCCCTACCGCTTCATTCTATTTAAATCTATAGCATGTTGTATCGGCTGAGGAGGTCAGGAAGTTTCTCGAGGAACGAGTTAGGTTTTTGCTTAGAGAGAAAATCCTTAGTGAAGTTGATGAACTACGTGAGATGCTGAGACAGAAAGTAGGTACTGTGAGGTCCTCAGCTGAGTTAATCCGCGAAGACGTGAGGGGAAGTAGTTGAGACAAGTAATCTTGGAAGCCTCTACCACAGCGACACTGCACCTAACTGAAGCACGTAGTGACTGAGTTTGTAGAGTAGTCAGGAAGTGTAGGGTGTAGTATGTACTAGATGACGCACTGTATGAGCTATGCGATGTGCTGTGGAGGAGGGTCCTACACCTACACGAAGTGAAGCGACAGTGAGTATGAACTAGATCCATGCAGCGTGTACTGGAGTAACGTCTACACGTGTAATCACGACGCATAGTCACGTATACGGAAACTTCATATACTTGAACCATGTGTGGATAGATTGTGGTTATAGCATGTCTACCGTAGTTCTCTCAGTTCGAGTACGTCGTGAGCTTAAGGAGGAGGCTGAGAGGTTGGGCATTGACATCAGGGCGGTTGTTGAGAGAGCACTGAAGGAAGAGATTCGTAGGGTAAAGCTCCGGCAATTTGAGGAGATTCTTGAGAAGGCTCTACAGTCCATGGATGTACCAGTTGATGAGTGGATACGTGCTGTGAAGGAGAGTAGACTTGAGAGGTGATCTACACGTCTTCACAGTACCTACTCGATGCCTCAGCTATCTACCCACTAGTACTGAGACTGAGGAAGAAATTCCTCGAGTATGCAGACAGATTTACAGTACTTGACCTGACAATCTATGAGGTGGGTAATGCGCTGTGGAAAGAGTACAGGCTAGGAAGAATCAGGGACCTAGCTACTGTAGCTAAGCTCTTCGAGTTCATCCTCGGTAGCATACGTGTACTGAGACTTGGGTCCGAGATCCACAATGTCTTGGACCTAGCGGTTAGTGAGAACCTGACCTTCTACGATGCCTCCTACCTCTACATGGCTCGTGTACACGGGATGAAGCTAGTTACTGAGGATCAGAGCCTACTGAGGTATCCAGAAGCAGTAAACACCGAGAAACTACTTCAGGAACTACAAACTATGTGAGTATGGTGAGTATGGAGTCCTCATCCACACCCACGACACCACCTCAAGTTGCAGTACTGAGTTATACTGAGACCAAGCAAGATGTCATTACGTCGACAATTAGTGCACAATGTAGTACCGTCTCGAGTACGTACCAAGCTTAGAGCTTACGTGCTCACACTCCAGGTACCTGAAAGTACTTCCTAACTCTGGACGACTTGTAAACAGTTACCACGAGAATTTTGTTATTGAGAACCCTGTAGACTACTACAAGGACTTTATCGTCGAGTTTCTTAACCGCTTTCTTGACTTCGTCTTCACTTAGTACTGCATCAGGTCTCTGAAGACAATCCTCAACTTCAGTAAGTGCTATTCCTCTCTGCTTAGCTCTCTCAAGTGCCTGCTTCGTGTAGACTACTCTCTCACTTCCTGAAGTCGTGCTATAAGCACCTCAATACCCCTGAGCACAACTTCGTTAAGATTTACTTCTCTGTCTTTCTTCGAGAAGTTCAGTATTTCAACGCCAATAACCTCCCCTTTAGCATTGTAGTCGATGATGATGTCTCTACAGATCTCTACACTATCAGCTACCTTGTCATCTCGTAGCCGTATGTATAGGGCATCCGCAACAGGATCGTACGATATGCGGAGTTCAGTCACCTGAGAAACCCTCAAGAACCATGCTGCGAAGTAACTTTTACCCTTTGCTAACTAAGCTGCCTGTTATCCTACGCTTCGTAGTGAAATACCGTAGGTACAGAGCTACCAGCATGATTTGGGCTCAACAATTCTTCCGAAGCCTTACCTAGGAGAGATCAGTGAGCTCTGACCCGCTAAGCTCTTCCCACTCCTTTCGAGGTTTTTCACAGGATGAACTAGGACTTGAGCTACATAGCTGCGTTACTCAGGACGAAGGACTTGACTAGTGCTAGAATCACCTCTAACCTGCTGACCCTCAGCAACTTGAGAGTAATTTCCCTGGAGTCTATGCAGCATCCTCCAGTTCACTAAGGCATCATTTCCCGAAACTACCTCAGTGTCAACCACGCTGTCAGGTAGTCAGTGAAGCATGGTCCCTGATACAGACATTACCAGGTACAGGCCAGAGACCACATTCACCAGATCTCTACCTGAGAAGATGTCAACTAGACCTATCCTGAAGACCCTGATGACTACAGTACACCACCTGGTCCTGCTACTAGAC
>CAZYGV010000110.1:0-4814 GCA_964647155.1 uncultured Thermoproteales archaeon
CTCTCCAAACCATGTAATACCAACAATGAGACATGGCTAGCAAACTCAATTACATCAGCCCTATCACTACTCTCAATAGGTAACTCTACAGCAATCGTCGGTATATCCTCTAACGTGAAGTGTGTTAAGTAATCAGTTGGAACCTTCACTAAATTCACCTCCTTCCTAAGCTCTATAGGTAGCTCAAGTACATCACATACATTACCAAGAAAATCCATGAGATTACTGAGGAACTCAACAACCCAATCACGACACCCCACTACACACCTAGCAGTAACACGAACAACATCTACACGAGATGGAATCAAGAAGACCAGAGCTAGTGGTCTCAAGTCATTTACCACACGATGAATGACTTGAGTCTCTAACTGAGTTAGAAGTAGAAAGTCATGAATCAAATCGACACCAACAGCATTCCTACTACAGTACTGTCTCTCACCAATCACATAGCCTTCAGGATTAGCTACAGGAATCACAGCTACCTCACTACAACTAAGCAAGTTACCTACAAAGAGAGGATACCTACTATACCTCGGATACCGAAGCAAGTACATAGTGTAAAGCAAGGTAGCAGTAGATAGAACATCACCAAAAATACCACCAATATAAACAATCCTCTCCCTACCTGAGCCAAGCCTAGCAAGTAGGATCTCCCTACCCAATCTAGTCCTTCCAACAATCTCAAGCCTGTCTGAGAGAACCCGAAGAACATTACTGACCAACTTTAAAGGTACGTCACAGCTAAGGAGAATCCTACGAAGCATAGACCTCGATAGGCTCATCAAACACCGCCTTCCTCACCTATCAGACGTGTCACCACCAATCATCGCCAATATATGGGGTGTACGATCCCCCTAAAATAGACACTGCACAATTAAGAGCGAAAACCTTAAATACATACCCCCCATAGGGGGGTACGACAAGAATCCCGTCTCCTTGGGGAGGGATGGCGGGGAAAGCTAAGACCGAAACTCAGGTTCGAGCAGCAGCAAAAGTAGTCGGAAAGCATGTATACGGAAATCTATACGGTTGCAATCCTCTTCTCCTATCAGATGAAGAGTACCTGAAGAAGGTTGTTGTAGAGGCTGCAGTCATCGGGAACATGACTCTATTGAATGTAATCTCGTGGAAGTTCGGTGGTGGAGGAGGAGTCAGCGTAGTAGCTATAGTTGCTGAGAGCCACATATCGATACATACCTGGCCAGAGTACTCATATGCTACAGTCGATGTATATACCTGCGGTGAGAAATGTGATCCAGAAAGAGCATTCCACTACATAGTTAGCTGCCTCCGACCAAAGAAATACACATACCACTTCGTAGATAGATCACTGAAACCCGAAGACGAGGAGTATTGACTTATAACTCATTACCTAGCATTTTTCCTTTTCCTCATCTGCTTCCTCATCTGCTCATCAGCATATGGGACTCACATCACCTCTCAGTGGATAGGCGCATCATCACAGGAAAAACACCTCCTATTCACCTTAATAACCCAATAGCCTTAGCTGTGAAAACTCATATCATTAAGTAAAGTACCTATTCACAATACGAGAAACCAAACACCATGAGGTGAGTACCTATTCTACTAATCATAGGTCTAGATGGTCTTGAATACAATCTCGTCACTAAATGGAACATTAAGACGCTAATGCAGATTAGGTACGGGAAACACAGTGTAGACTTCATAGGTGAAATCGCAACACCAGTAGCTTGGGCATGCTTCCTAACAGGTAAAGACGTAACAAAGCTAGGATACAATCTAAGATCTGCAATAGAGAAGAAGGTAACCGAGTCATATAACCCCCTGCTCAGACCACTCTACAAACTACGTACAAAGCTAATCAAGAGAAAGAAACTAGGATTGAGAGACATAGCTATCAAGCTAGGTCTCTTCAAGAGAAGACCATATAGACTACCGAAGCACCTACACGAACAAACCTTCATCGAAGTCCTTAAGAGAGAAGGATATAGAGTAGCCGCCATAGAGGTACCTACATACAGCAGTGAAGTAAATGAAGAGCTCACACCAGAAGTCCTGAAGCTACTGTCCAGTGGAATCAAGGAGAAGAATAGGTTCCTCAGAGATGTAGTGATGAAGGAATGCAGTAAGAGAATTGAACGAGCAAGAAAATTAGTGGATGAGTACTATGATCTAGTCTTCGTATACCTACCTATGCCTGATCTAGCGCACCACCTACTTTACAGAACGAAACTCGAACTAATACTCCTGAGGAAGTATTACGATGACCTAGCAGAGCTAGTGAAACACCTAATCGACAACGCAGCTAGTAGAGGATACACAGTACTCATAGTATCTGATCACGGTTTCGATCTAGAGAGACGAGATCACTCAAACTACGGATTCTGGTCACTAAATAGGGACATAGACATAGGCTTCACCAAGATAACAGATTTCTACAGCTACATCATAAGCGAGGTAAAGGCGGAGAAAAAAGAGAGACTCATGTAGGTACCTAATGAACAGCTAAAATAGCAAGCTTATGGCGACAATACGATTCTGAATACAAATAAAATGCCAAATGACCGTATCTGGTCACTGATCCAATCGAGACTAGAAGTCTAGGCCTGGGAAATGCTACAGATTAAGAGGCTACTAGATCACAAAATCAAAATAGTCTCAGAGATATGGCTCAACTTCTAATTCGCAACTTCTAAGGTCAACCTTAGAAGTTGTGAATGAAATAAAAGTGTAAAGAGGTAGCATGTAATTTTGCCAGGATTGATGAATAGTTTTGTTGACTTAGATAAGGTGTTTCAGGAGATAGTCAAGAAGTTGCGCAGCAACTATACCTTTATACTAACTAATTGTCCAGAGCTACTGCGAGAACTAAGGCTGTTCAGAGGTGATTTACAATTATGCCTCCATGTCACTATACCTAGCGCTACTGGCATCTATTCGTTTACGACTACTACACTGCATACTATAGCTATGACTCTTGGAGATACGCTGCCTACAGAGATTTTGATAGGGAGCTATCCTGCAGTAACTGCGTTGCTTAGGATTATTATTGAATCCATTACCTTTGCATACTTTATGGATGAATTGTTAGCGGGTCCAGGTGATATGTACACCAAGCTTAAGGTCATTTCTCAGAATACTGATGAGTATAGGGAATTAGCTGAGCACGATATGCGTGTACTTGACGTAGTACTTAGCTCAGCAATGAGGAGATTAGAGATTAGTGAGAAGAATGAGAACAAAATAAGAGAGTTAATCAATATGCTGTATGCTGAACTATCGAGTCACATACATATGGTCGCTAGGAAGGCCCTTGAAGCTACTCACGAAAGGAAGTTATGGAGGACTGTTTGTGCACCTGCACCATTATGCTGAATACTTCCTATATGGATTAATGTCGGGCACAGCGTGGCTCTCTGAAATCTTTAACGTCATTGAGTATGAGGACATAGGGAATGAAGCTATAAGGCTCTTGACATACCTTTGTAAGGTAATACGAGTCGTGAGGCTTCTCATTCTTATTTTGGTCTATGCGTGGTGTACACGACATGTACAAGTCTCTCAGGTATATTCTGAGCTTAGTAAAATACGTCATGAAATAGCAGAGTTGCTGAAAGAAGTACCTAATGTGCTTGAGTATCTTCGCGAAGAAGCTAAGAGAAGGGCTGAAAGACTTAGAGAGATTATTGGGAAAAGAGAAACGATGTTAGATAGCTAGAAAAAGTAGCTATATGTACTCAAAGTAGCGAGCAAGGTAGCCGGTAGATGGAGTATCTCTCACTAAGTTTCTGCTTCAATACCTTGCTTAACCTATCACATAGCTCCTCAAGGTACTCTCTTGAGTATACTTCCATTACGTATATGCCAAGTACTTTCTCTGGCTCTAATGTAGTCTCTAGTTCATGAACTACATCTATGTACTTCGCGAGTATGTAGTCAAGCACTCTATATACGTCACTACCCACTAGTTGTATGGCTTGTTCAACGTATTTTCTCGACAATGCTATTAACTCTTCATCGCTTAGTCTACATGAACTAAAGTCTGTCACTAGACATGGTAGTGGTACGTAAGCTACTGGCCTACTCTTCTCTTTAAATTCGCACTCTATGCGCTTAAACTCATCACTTACATCTTCGAGCTTGTCCTTCAGATCTTGAGTACAATGTATTTGACTTACCAGTACTAAATCATCGTATATTGAAGCTACTCCATAGTACTGTGGCGTAGCTCCCTCTCTATACCTATGGATTAGTGCATCTATATCGCCTTTACTTGGTACGTATATTGGTTCTGGATGGATATGTAAATCGAGGAGTACACAATATTCATGAGGTATCTTCAAATCTTCACTACCCATGAATGTACCTGGCTTAATTACTGGATAGAGCATATTATCCTTCTCAAGGACTACGATCGAGCACTCTCTATACGCTGTAAAGTTTCTGACCAGTGCCTCTACTGGTGCTTGTTCTGCCTCCTCATGTGTACTGTACTTAATTAAGGAATTGAACCATTCACTAAATCTAGGCGACAAGTACTTCACATACATTGAAATTATCTGAAGTACTCTATCGAGACTTAGCTTCGAGCTCATACCCTAATCTGTTATGTAACTTGAAGTACTTGAAATTTCTCAAGATGATGCACCTGACAAGCTTTGCATCCCTTATAGCTCCTTCTCCTCATGACGGAAGTTGCTAGCTCGTGAAGAGAGGTTTACGATGTTGTGTGAATTTGATTGATGTTGACACCTTAGGTGAATACGGAATTAGGATTTGTGGTGGACCGGCCGGGATTTGAACCCGGGACCTCCCGCTCGCAAGGCGGGCAC
>CAZYGV010000111.1:0-4808 GCA_964647155.1 uncultured Thermoproteales archaeon
GATGCTGTGAGGAGTCTCATTGAGGTTCTCCTAAAGGAGACTATCTTCAAGGCTGATCCTGAGGTTGCTCGTGAATTTAGCTCTGCTATTACTCTACTCGCTTCCTTGACTGCTCTCTACGCTGTCTTGGTCCTGGTATCTGCGTTTAGGAAGATAATCGGTATTATCCTGGCTATTGGTTGGGTTATGCTCCTCGTGGCTATGCTTATCTTCGTCTTTAGGTGATTCCGAGGTAGTTCACTATGGTGTATGCTGCTGTTGCTATGAGTATGATAGCTAGTGTCAGTAGTAGGTAGGGGTAGTACCTTGCTGTTAGTAGTTTAGCTCCTCTCCTAGATAGTTCTGCTACTAGTGGTAGCCATAGGAGGTCTAGCCATACGTGTGCTAGGTACATTGCTGGTAATGCTACTGCTACACCTAACTCAACCACAGCTGCTATGACTGGTAGGGCTACTGTTACCCACCATAGTAGGAAGAACATATTTGTTCCTGTCAGTATCACGCCGATGATTACTGGTTTCATACTCCTTACCGCTGTATTGGACATTACCTCTCCTCCTCTTCTCTGTCGTATTGCATCTCTCACTAGTAGGTATGAGAAGTAGGCTATGAACCCTATGTACACTGCTATGAGTGGTGCCATTATGTACCACTTACCTAGGTATTCTCTAACTGTTGTAAGTAGGAGTGTGAGTGTTGTTACGTATGGTAGCTCAACAACTACATGCCCTATAGCTACCTCGAGTCCTGCTCTCCATCCTCCCCTGGTTCCTACTGCTATTGTGCTTATGGTTAGTGGTCCTGGTGATAGTGCTCCGCTTGGTGTTATGGCGATTGTGAGTAGTATTAGTTGGAGGAGTTTGCTCAAGTGCCTTACCTCCTGCGCTGTTTGCTACTATTGCTCTCTCACCTTGGGTATTCCTTAATTACCTTTACTCTCTGTTGTTTGGTTTGGGTGCTCTGTGTGTTTCCTGGTTTTGAGGATTTGCTTCAGGAGATTGAGGTTGTTAGGGAGTTGATTAATCGTGTTGAGAGGGTTTATGGTAGGAGGGTTGTTGTTCCTGAGTGTGTTAGGGTTTTGTTTGGTGATGTTAGTCGTGTGAAGTTTGGTGAGGTTTCTAGACTTGATTTTGCTCGTAGATTCCGTAGGTTTAGAGATGTTCTCTACCTAGTTTACTTCGTGCTGTGTGTGCTGGATAGGTGTAGGGATTTGATTAGGAGGGTTAAGTCTCCTCTCGATGCTAGGGGTAGGAGGGTTATTTCGTTGGTAAGGAGAGGTCTTCAGTTTGGTGCTCAAGTTCTTCCTAATCTATACCTGGAGAGTAGGCTTGGTCGTGTGGTCTCGGTGTTTATCTCTGTTCCTCCGAAGCCCACTACTCTGTCTATACCTGAAAGTGCTAGGTCTATGCTTAATCTACTGTCTCAGGTACTGAATCTCGATGTTCTTGTGTATGGTAGGTACGTGACCAGCATGCTTGATGTTGATTCCGAGGTTCCTGTTAGGGGTGGTGGTTTTGCTGTTGTTTGTCGTAGTTCTTCTGGTTGGTGGGAGAGGTCTAGGGCTGTACCCGATGTAGAGCTCTTTAAGAGGCTTGTCGATGCTAGGCTTAGCTCTAGTTGTCGTGAGGTTGTGTCTAGTTGCTTGGTTTTGAGTGGTGATGTTCCTTACATTAAGGAGGTTGGTCTACTGTGTATGGTTCCTGAAGTGTATTCCTGTAGGTTGATTGTTGTGTCTAGGTGTAGGGTACCTGGTGATGTTAGGGATTTACTTAGTAGGTTTGGTATTGAGGTTGTTGATTCTGTTGTTCCGAGGTCTGAGGGTGAGGAGAGGGTTATCTCGATGTTTAGGGATGTCCTCCTGTATGGTGTTGTTGAGAGGTGAGGTGCGTGGGTAAGTCAGGTAGTAGGTCTCTCTGGAAGAACATCTACTTACTTGGTTTAACTAGCTTCTTTACTGATATGTCTACTGAGTCTGTGCTGTCTGTTCTACCTGTGTTCTTTACTGAAGTTCTTGGTGCTCCTAGGTGGTTACTTGGTTTTGTAGATGGTTTAGCTGAGAGCATCAATTACTTGACCCGCATATTCTCTGGTGCTGTAGCTGATAGATTGGGTTCTAGGAAGTGGATTGCTTTTCTCGGTTACATGATATCGAATGTAGCTAAGCCAATGCTCTACTTTGCTACTTCGTGGTATCACGTACTGGTTATTAGGATTGTAGATAGGTTTGGTAAGGGTGTTAGGAATCCACCCAGAGATGCGTTAATTAGTCTATCTGTCAGGGAGAGGGTTACAGGTAGGGCATTTGGTATTCACAGGGCTCTCGATGAGTTAGGTGCTACTCTCGGTCCACTGGCTGCTACTCTAATCCTCTTACTTGGTCTTGGTTATAGGTCTGTCTTCCTCTTTTCAGCTATACCCGGTGCTCTAGCTCTTCTCAGCTTACTCCCTGTAGTTGATGTAGGGACTGGAGGTAGAGAAGTATCGATTTTCACTATGTACAGGAGATTGCCTAAAAGCTACTTGAGAGTACTAGTGCCCATATCCATCATGTCTATTGGCTTTACTTCATTTTCATTCATACTCTTACTAGCTAGGTTATCAGGTATTCCTGAGTACTTAATACCAATGGTCTTCCTACTCATACACTTCATGAATGTCCTAGGATCATTTCTCAGTGGCTTTCTCTGTGATACAATTGGGAGCTCTAAGGTGCTACTGATGTCATTTCTCATGTATTCGGCAACCTGTGCAGTACCTGTACTCCTGCGGATTAACCCCTTAATCGCTGTTGTCGTTGCTGCACTCTACGGCCTCTATCAAGGTATCTACGAGGTATCTACGAGAGCACTTGTACCTACGTACGTACCTAGTGAACTTAGAGGTGTTGGCTATAGCGCTCTTCAAGTAGCATCAGGTGTACTATCGATAATTGGTTTCACTATCTTCGGCTACCTCTGGGATGTAATTGGGGTGAAGATCGCCTTCACGTACTCCCTCACTATAGCTCTAGTATCGTCGCTAGTACTGTACCTACTGACTGTGAGAAGGAAGTAAGTACATAGAGAACCTCTTCACTTAGTACCTCACTTAACCTCTCTACTCACTACTTATCTGGTGTAGGTTAGTAACCACTCTACCACTGGTACTACTATCTCTACGTCCTCTACCCTGTACTTCGCTTCATGGAGACCCCATACATGGACTTCATAGGCTTTAAACCAAATCAGTGCTATCCTCTCTTCTCCAAGTACTCTGGATAGATCTGTTGATGCCATTCCCAGTAACCATTTTGTCCATCTACCTCTCTTCTTAACTTCTTCAAGTTAAGGGGCCTTAAGTACTTCGGCAAGTACCTTAATGCACTCTTCAACAGCTCTGTACAGCCTCTCAAATGCTTGAACAGGATCCCTCTTCCTAATGTACTCCTTGGCTTCTTCAAGGAATTTCTCAGCAATTTCAAGTCTAGCATTAGTGAGTTCATGTACATCTAGATTCAGAGTATTCGCCAGTGCTCTCAGTACTACATCGTTAATATCAATACCCAGTTCCCGGGCTTTCTCTATAAGCCTTCTAGGTACGTAGATTACCTCCATGTACTCTTCCTCGGTGATACCCCCCACTAGTGAGGTGGTAAAGTGTGGTGTGTGATCCCCGCGGTTGACCCACTTCATCGCTTCCTGTCTTAACAGGGTCTCTGTGGGTCTAAGTGAGTGTTGCGGGTAGGTACTTATGTACCTTACTCAACAGACTTAGTGTTGTGATTAGTATGGAAATTGTACTCGATATCTTGAGTGAGTACTTTGGTGATGTATGGTGTATCAGACCTTGTAGTAGTCTGTATTTGATTGAGTTGAGGAGTGATGTCCCTAGTCGTGAGTTGTATCCTGTTCAGTGTGCTGTTTGGAGTAGGTGGTTTTGCTGTTTCTGTAGGTTCTTCCACTACAGTGTTCGTAAATTTCTTGAGTTTGCTGAACCTCGTGACTTGAGGCAGTTGGATAAGGGTATTCCTGCTGCTGTTACTGGTTCCGACCTATGTGAGAGAGCTATTAAGTTCCTATCTCTTGACGTTAACTGGAGGAGGGGTAAGTCCTTAAGCGCTATTAAGGAGCTTACTGAAGCTCTTGAAGTCTTTACGAAGATCTTGAGTGATGAGGCTGTTACTCGAGGTATTCCGTATTGCTTTGCTGGTTGGATTGTGAACTTCGCTCAGTTACCTCAGGTTCTGAGGAATTACGATATTAGAGGTTGCTTCTCTACGGCTTTTCTCCTTGGTTCTGATGGCGTTCCTACTCTCGTATCTGGTGTTTTGGGTAGGGTTTCGAGAGGTGTATTGGTGAAGGTACTGAGTGTACTAATTAGGTGTGTTCTTAGGTGTTGTGATGAGGGCCTTAGGTGGGTTCTCTTTGGTTCGCATAAGGTTCAGAGGAGTGATGTTGAGAAGTTGCTTAGGAAGAGGATTTAGGTTCCTGAACAGTAGAACGTATAGAGTTTGTCAATTCTTTCCTTTGCTTTCTCGTGTAGGTCCTGCTTTCTCTCGTAAGTTCTGATCAACCTCTCGATTTCAGGTACTGGAATTCCGAGGTTTGTCGATAGTTCTTGTAGTGGAATTCCCTTATCCACGAGCTCCTTGAAGAGGTACCCCAGAGCTACCTTCTCCTCTATGTGTAGTGTTGCCTTTAGTGACTTCTTGAGGAGGTACACGAGTACCTTCTTCTCCTTATCCTCTAGAGGTAGCTTATATACGAACTCCATTCTGATACTCTTAACCTTTTGAGAACACATGTGTATCACCTGCGCTGCAGGGTTCA
>CAZYGV010000112.1:0-4586 GCA_964647155.1 uncultured Thermoproteales archaeon
CATCACTCTGGCTACATTGCTTACATTCCTGGGTCCCAACTCAATCATCATCTTAATGATCTCGATGTCGAAGCTATCAAATTCCTTTAACCTGTCTTTATATGTTATAACTGATTTTAGTAGTAGATATTTCCTTTCTCTATCCATGTGATCACCTTTGAATAATTAACATCATTACTTAGCTTGGTTGTTTGTAAGATTTAACAGAGAACATATAAGTTTTTCTCATGTTCACCATCGGTTATATACGTATGTTTCTCATTGAGACCGACCCCTAGTTTTAGGGCGGAATCCTCATATACTTTTCGCGAACTTTAGTACTGATACTCATGTTTAAGAGGTTAATGAAGTTCTTAACCAGGAGGAGAGTACAGGAAGTTGTTATTAGGTGTAGTGTATGTGGTAGAGAAAAGTTTGTTCAGGTACCTTCAGATATCTTCGAATCCTTTAAGAGAGCTCTTGAGCTTAGTGGTGGAGTTTCAGTGAGTGAAAAGGAGGATAGACTTGAACTTGTTACAGTATGTGATTCGTGTAGGGCAAGGGAGGTAATCTCCAACTTCTTGAAGACTGTAATTGACGAACGTATTAAGAGATTGAGTAGTGATCGTAGGTACATCAGGTACATCAAGTACAGGAGAATTCACGGTTTACCGCAGATATAGTCGATAGGCGTTCGGTGAATAAAATAAATATAGTTACTCAAATAACCTTAGTTAGGTGTACCTATGGCTGTATCAATAGATCCACTTCAGATCATAGGTTTTACATTATTGTGCCTAGTGATTGTATTAGTGGCCCTGCTTGCATACTTTATATCTAGAAGGACAGAAATTAGAAGAGTCTACGTTAGTAGACGTGTTGAGTACTCATTACTTAGGCTTGAGCATGGAGTACGAGAAGTGCTTACAGCATTGAATGAGGTGAAGAATGATATTAAGAGCATGCGTGAGGTACTTACAGGAGTATCTACGCCCTCCATGGAGCCTCTACTCAAGGGACTTGAGGAGGTGAAGAGTGCATTAGCTAATATTCAGAAGCAGATTGAGGAAATTCTCACACATCAGCGAGCACCTGAGGTGAAGGAAATAGAAGCTAAGCCAGAAATTATCGAGGTATCTCCACCTCCTGAAAAGCCGCATGTAGTGGCTGAGGTGCCTCCACCTATAGAAGCAGGATCGCTTAACGAAATAGCTACCCACTATGGCCTTGAATCCATTGTCATAGCATCAGCAGAGGGGTTGCCACTAGCACACTTTAATACAGCACAGCCAGAGATAGATGCTGCACTAGCAAATAGCTTGACGGAGACTGTGACAGCTTACCTAGCTGAACCAAGTGATGAAAATAGAGTGAAAGTAGAGGTAGCTGGAGGAAACATACTCTTACTCAAGCTAAAACACAACAACAATTACTACTATGTACTTGCAAGAACTAGAGCAGTAGTTCCACTGGAGTTCCTTGACTCACTAAGAGAATCAGTACTACACTTCATAAAGAGGTCTCTAGGTGCTAAGTAAAACGTTAATAGGGTTGAACTACATTGTAATCAGGTGAATAACTTGAGAGAGATATGTAGGATAGAGCTTAGAGCAGAGAACAAGTCACAAGCACTGGAACTAGCTACAACGGCTTTCAAGGTCTTGCTGAAGGGCGGTGATAGGTTTACTGAAGTTAATCCATCGAAGACACTCTTCACGTTTACAAATGATCAGTGGATTAAGGTTGAGGATAATAGAGTTATATGTGAGGTAGTGAAGAGTTATCTAGACGAGATAGGTAAGGAATTGGGCCCCTTTGTAACAACTGTACTGCTGTGTAGTGAGGAGGTGCTAAAGCTAAAGCCCTCGTGGAGAATTAATGTAAGTAAGCTATATGCAGATTTACTGAACAAGTTATTCGAGAAATTAGGTGATGTGCCTAAGCTCGTGAGCTTAAGCGAGGACTACATAGAAATGGATAACTTAATCCTTCAGATCCTCAGAGAGGGAGACGTCGTTAGGATTAGAGTCTTCTCTCCAAATGATGTAGTTCGTTCAGTATTGAGCGAGCTAGAGTTTGAAAAGTACATAGAGAAAGCTGAGTCAAGTACTGAAGCAGGTTTGACACAAGAAGTCGGAGAGAGCAGTAGCACTCACGAAGTACTAATTCAACCGATGTAGAATACACTACCCCCTTTATTTAACTTCTTTAACCCACATATAGCATACATAGATTATAACGATCAGTAGTAGTGAATACATGAGCATCATGAGATTTGCTACATTTGGTGCAGCCCACGTGTAGAACCACGTTATGACGAGAGTAGTTGCTACGATCGATATCACCACCACTGCTAGTGACATTACGTGTTCAAACCTCATACATGACACCAAGACTAAGTACCTAAGCACTACGAACTTAAGTATTCTCAATAGATGATTGTAGAGAGGAAACCTTTAATATTTAATACGTGGTGTGTGCTTGGGGTCTTCCTAATGGACTATGATGAGCGTTACGATGAGCATATAGTAGTTGACAAGGTATGTGACTACCTAGCTAGGTTAGTCAGTGGATACACCACTCCACCTGAAGTATTTGGGTTAAGTAAGGTGCTAAGTCTCAAGACCAGTAAGAAATGTCCTAGATGTGGCTCTGACCTCATATTTGAAGAGTATGTGTACAATAATGTCTCAGGTATTGTCTTGAGGTGTGATGTATGTCTCTTCTCAGCTGTGACTGACAGTAAGTACGTGAGTAGGTACATAAGCAAAAGACAACCAACAAGACATGGTAAGAAACTTAACCCTGTATCAGCTGCAATACACCTACTTCACCACGCAATGTCGAGAGTAATTAGTCGTGAAGGTAGTAGACAGGGAATGGCTATGATAGTTATTGCTAAGGTATCACCAAGTGGTAAGATGAGTGAGAAAGTGATTAAATTGGGTAATGCAGTGAGCTACTGGTGAGTACCTACATAGGGATTGACTTAGCAGGTGTGGAGAAGAATCCTACGGGCATAGCCATAGTATCCAGCTTACAGCTAACTACCTGTATCGTGAGAAGGGATTGTGAAATACTCGAAATAGTTTCTAGGTATAGACCGAGAGTAGTAGCTATTGATGCACCCCTCACATCACCCACATCGGGTTACACGCGATTTGTAGATAGATTAATGCATAAGTTAGGGTATCCCGTACTACCTCCTCTCTTCCCTGGTATGAGGAAGTTAACTGAGAGAGCTACTAAGCTGGTTTCGAGGATTTTAACTGTAGCTCCTGACTCTAAGGTCATTGAAGTTCACCCAAGATCGACTGAGAAGATTCTGCTAATCAACAGTATTGAGAAATTGATCACATACCTCGAGAAGCTGGGTATTTCCATACGTGAACTACCTAAGTCAAAGCATGAGTACGATGCTACTCTAGCAGTCTTAACAGCTATTCTCTATGATCTAGGTCTAGCAGTTCCAGTAGGTGATGATGAAGGTAGGATCGTTTTACCGAAGAAAGTTGCTAAGAGGATAGTCAGCGAAGCCTAGTTCGTCATCACTCAGTCCGTGACCCTCTCTTCATCTAGTAGTTAGAAATCGTATGTCACCCCTATTAAGTATTCGAGAATTAGTATTTTGATGAGTGACTTAGCTAGAGAACTAATCTCCAAGTACATGAGTAAAGAACCTGATCAGAACTCAACGTACTCCCGTGAGTACCTACTACGTGCTGAATTGGCTAGGGTACTCAAATTAGTTGATGAGTTACAGGAAAGAGAGAGAAGAGAAATTGAGCAATTTGAGGTAGCTATTACCTCGATTCCACAAGTGCTTCAGAAAGAAGCTCGTAAAGCTCTCTATAGGAGGATAGCTGAAATTCGTAGTACTAGAGCAAGATTACTTAAAGAGGCACTAGTCCTAGCCTCTGAACTCAGTCAGATATGTAGTGAGAAGGGGGTTAAGTGTAGTTACTGTTGTTTTCGTAAACTATGCTTCTCGTCAACAAAGTTCAAACTTAAGAAGGTTAGGAGATGGTATCTAGGTAAGTGAGGGGTTTAGGTACTCGTGCATAGGGTATTGTGTGCTATCCCGCTCGTAGCTGCTACTCTACTTACTCGCGTACACACTCGTAATCCCTTGAGGGCTGGTTTTCGTGGCCTTTACATACCTCTCGAACCGGGACTTGAGTTAGTTATCGAATGTATGGAGAGTACTAAATCTGAGATCGCACTAGAGCTAGATTATGAGTATAGTCAAGTACTTGAGAAGATACTCACTGAGTTTACGCACATGGTTCTGGGGAGTAGAGGTATTGTCCTCAGGATCAAGGTACTTCGTGGTGAACTTCTAGGATTGTGTAAGGACTTGAGCATCATAACTTCTCTACTTGCTGGTATTGGGTACACATTATGTCAAGATCTAGGACTTAGCTACGTATCTCTTCTTCAGTTTATTCACGAGCTTGAGCTAAGGTACAGAGTAGGGTATGGCTTTGTAAATTGCTTGCTAACGCTATCACCCACAATTGTTCATGTACCTGGTGCTCCTTTATTTTCTCTCTTCGACATATTTCCAGTACCAGACAACATGTACGTGATTTATATTCCAGACTGCT
>CAZYGV010000113.1:0-4491 GCA_964647155.1 uncultured Thermoproteales archaeon
CACTTGAGGACTTCGGTAGATTCCACTCATCTGAAACCTTAAACTTCCTCAAAGCATACGTAACTAGAACTAGATATGAGGTATTTGAGAAGTTAGGTATCTTACCTAGAGCTATTTGGAGAGAAATAACTGAGGCCATGCATAGAGTACACGTAGGTGTTGATGCTGATCCAGTAAACATACTAACTCATGGACTAAGGACTGCTTTAGCGGATTGCTATGCTAAGCTAATAGCTACTGAGCTACAGGATGTTCTCTTCGGTACTCCAAAACCTGTAGAAACTGAAGCTAATCTCGGTGTACTAAAAGAAGATCACGTCAACATAGTAGTTCATGGACATAACCCACTACTATCAATGAAAGTTGTTGAAGTTGCTAGAAGCGAAGAAATGCTTAAGCTAGCTCAAGAAATGGGAGCTAAAGGTATAAACGTTGTTGGTGTCTGCTGTACTGGTAACGAAGTACTGATGAGATTAGGAATACCGCCAGCTGGTAACATGATTCACCAAGAATTCGTACTAGCTACAGGTGCTGTAGAGGCTATGGTAGTTGATTACCAATGTGTTATCCCAGGAATAATCGATGTAGCCAGATGCTTCCACACCAAGGTAATAACAACAATGCCCGTTATGAAGATACCTGGAGCAATACATATTGAGTGGTCTCCAGAGAGAGCTGATGAGGTTGCCAAAGAAATAGTCAGAATAGCAGTTGAGAACTATAGGTACAGAGTTAAGGAGAAGGTCTACATACCACCAATAAAGACTAGATGTATGGCAGGATTCTCAGTTGAAGCTATACTCGAAGCTCTAGGAGGTACTTTAGAACCACTAATCTCAGCAATAAAGACCGGAGATATCTACGGCGTAGTAGGTATGGTAGGCTGTAACAATCCCAAGGTAACGCACGACATGAGTCACGTAACCATAGCTAAAGAACTACTAGCACACAACATACTCCTAGTACATACGGGTTGTTCAGCATTAGCAATGGCTAAAGCAGGGTTAATGAGTTTAGAAGGCATTAAGTATGCTGGTGATGGATTGAGGAAAATACTGGAGAAGTTAAGACTACCACCATGTCTACACATGGGCTCTTGTGTTGATAACTCAAGAATTCTAAACCTACTTAATGCAGTAGCTGAAGCGCTTAAAGTTGATATACCTGACTTACCTGTTGCAGGTAGTGCTCCAGAAGCTATGAGTCCCAAAGCTGTAGCTATCGGTACATGGTTTGTAACTCAAGGTGTAACAGTTCACGTAGGAACAGTACCACCTGTCTTAGGTAGTGAGAGAGTTACTAAGTTGTTAACCGAAGATCTAGAGAGGATAACTGGTGGTAGATTCATAGTTGAACCAGATCCTAAGGAGGCTGCTGAGATAATAATCGATGTTATTAGGAGGAAACGAGCTAGATTAGGTCTACCAACCTAAGTCCATACTTAACTTTTTAATACCTCATCCCTTCTTTCCTCTTCGGTGTTTAGCATGTGTGAGTCTAAGGCCGTTATGAAGATTGGTGAGAAGGAGGAAATTCTAGTTGAGAAAGTTGCTTTTCTTGAGGTTAAGGGAGACAGTATTGTCTTAAGAGATATTGTAGGTCGAGAAAAGGTTGTGAAGGGTAGGATACTGAACATAGATTTCCTCGGTCACAAGATAACTCTAGTTCCCGAGTAAACATTCAACACAAGCCCCTGTAAGAGGTCAATTCCCTCGTCCAATATTTGACCTCATGATTGCTATGTCAGCAACCCTCATAGCTCGTGACCACAGATACCAAATATAGCTTGTAACACTGGATGAGAAGCTTAGAGATGCTGTCAATGTAATGCGAAGGATCTTTGCTGTCAACAACCTAGTCTACTTCAATCCTAAGAAGCATTTCAAGATCTGAGTCACGTCCTAATAACATATCACTTCATTCTGCAGTTTCTAACTAGGACTCTTTGAGCAGTATTGACACTGTTTCGAAGATCCTTGTCTAGTGGCTTGCTGAGTGAGAAAGACCTTTCCTAAAGACCTTAAATTAAGGATTGGCGCCGGGGCCGGGATTTGAACCCGGGACCTTCGGGTTAACAGCCCGACGCTCTACCAGGCTGAGCTACCCCGGCTCTCTTGGTCTCCTCTATCACCGTATCTTGTCCTCTATTTAATACTTAGCTTCTTGTTTTGTTGTGTTCAGCCTAGCACAGCCTCATCATCTAGTCAGGACCCCTATTCCTCATCACGTACAGTAGGTGATTTGGTTTCGATGTTTATGTTCTTATCCTTACGTTGCTTCTCTGAGTAGTTGTTCTAGTGCTTGTCTGTATGCTGGTATTTGCCATGCGTAGTACTTCCCTATACCTATCTCTTGATCTTCAGGTATCTCTTGTTGGGTTAGTGTTGTGTGGTGTTTGTAGATGATTAGGTTCTGTTCCTCTAGTATCTTGAGTAGTGTCCTCATTTCTTCACTTACATTGTACCATAGTGTATCTGGGTTCTCTATGACTTCTCGTAGTTGTTTTCCTAGTCCTCTATACTTGATCTCCATGGTTACTTCTGTGAGTTTGTACTTTAGTTCTTTGATCCAGTGATCTACATTCCATCTATGTCTTAGTGCTAGGTCTATTACTGCTCTTGGATTTCCTCCTGTTAATTTCCATACCTTCTCTGGTTCTGGTCTTGGTTCTGGTAATTGGTTCACTAGTTCTACTAGTCCTTCATATGGTAGGTTCCAGATTAGGGTTATGTGGACGTAGCTGTGTCTAAGTAGTAATCGTCTACTAATTCCCTCGGATGAGGTTGCTAGTATGAGTACTGTCTTTGGTTCAAATTCATGTGATATCTTGTAGATTAGTTCGTAGAGCCACTTCACGTATGCTTCGCATCCGTTGATACCTATAGCACGTATTGGATCGTCTACGAGGATTGCTAGGTACTTGTCTCTAAACTTCACCTCTGTACATAACTTCTCAAGAAGTTTCGTAATTGCTCTAGCTACTGCAGCACCTATAGGTCCTCCTATGCTAGCTGCTATCTCTGTAATCTCCTCTTCTGGTAGCTTAACTCCCTCAAGGACTTTACCTGATTGTTGCTCTAGTGCATCTACGTACATGACGATGTAGTTGTTTCTCAGTGTTGCTGCTATGTACCTGAGTAAGGTGCTCTTTCCACACCCTTCTGGTCCATAGATGAACTCCGCTACAGGTGATCCTGTCTCTATTAGCTTCTTCAGTGCTTCAATCTCTCCTCTTCTATCTACAAACCTAAGCCTATACCCCATTACCTTGATCTCATATTCGTGTATGGTCAACTACATCGTCCTCCTAGGTAGTGAGTACCTGAGCCGTGTTTTAGTTGTTGTGAATCCCGTATTTCTCCATTGTCTTGAGTAGTTGCTCAATTACCTCACCTGCTGTTCTGTTGCTGTATGGCCATATCACGGTCTGTATCCTCGTAACTATGGGTTTAACTAGCTTCTCCTTAATCTCCTCACTAAACTTACTGTACCCTAGGTACGTTCCGACTATTGAGCCTACTGTTGCTGCGTTGCAGTCGGTGTCCAGTCCTGACATTGCTGCTAGTGCTATTGATCTATCTAGCTTCTCTTCACCCCAGAGTAACGCTGCAATCACTATTGCGTCATTTGGTATCGTGTGTACAGGGTGGTAGTTGCTGTACCTCGTATATATCTGCTCAATGGCTTCTTCCCAAGTAACTCCTCTCTTCCATAGATCTATAACCTGCCTCACTGCTTCTGCTAATCTCGAGTTCTGCGGTATAGCTCTCAATCCCACATAAATTACCTCCTCTATTGATGATGCTACGTAGGCGTGTGCTATCATGGTAGCTACCATCATTGCGCTGTACACAGCATTCTTTACATGACTTAAAGTAGCGTCTCTATACGCGTACTCACTTGCTCTCTCAGGATCACCAGGTGCTATGTATCCCCATGTATCTGCTCTTATCCTTGCACCAATCCACTCTCTGTACGGGTTGAGGAAGATTGCTGTGTACGGTGGTTTTAGTCCAAGTACTAGGTTCCTGTAGGTTGCTCTCTCAGCTGTGTAGGTCATGCTGTAGGGTATTAGCTCTAACCATGTCCTACCTATGTCCTCGGTTGTGAAGTTTGGTCCATACCTCCTATACACCTCGATGTTGAGTATTGTGTAGTCTATATCATCATCTCTAACAACTTCACTAATTGCTTCTCGTACTAGTTTCCACCTATCCATTTCCTGTAGCTCGTGCTCTCTGAAGAATTTCCTTGGAAAGTAACCTGTCAGTGGGTACTCACCTATCTCAAGTAATCTAGCTCTTATCTCCCTAAATGACCAACCCTCAACAGGTTTACCAACCATACAACCAATTAACCTACCGATAAATCCTCCTCTCACCTTGTCTTCAATGACAATTCTCTTCGGTAACTCACTTCTTGGTAATTTTGATCTCTCACGTACTATATCTATGTAGGTTAGTGGTTCGTGGTATTTGTAGTCTTGCCTCT
>CAZYGV010000114.1:0-4429 GCA_964647155.1 uncultured Thermoproteales archaeon
CAAAACCAATATGTGCAATATACCACAGGTAAACTATTTAAGTTGTAGTACAGAATTCTGATGCAGATGTAGTACAGAGGTGATGAGTATCAGTACTACAGTGTCCTTCCGTATACCTAGGGAGCTAAAGAGGAGAATGGATGCTCTAAGCAATGTAGTTAACTGGAGCGAGGAAGTTAGGAGGTTCTTGGAGAGACGTGTTAAGGAGTTAGAGCAGCTTAAAGCTATTGAAGAACTTGAGGATTTGATTAAGAGGCTACCGAAGTTACCGAAGGGTACTGCTGCTAGATATGTGAGGGAGGATCGTGATAGTTATTGATGCATCAGCACTAGTTAAGTACATCCTACACGAGGAGCATTGGGAAGACATTAGCAAGTTCATTAGAGAGAAGAGACCTCTCTACTCAGTTGATCACATAGCTAAAGAAGTTTGTAATGCGCTGTGGAAACACTACATTCGTGGCATTGTGAGTAAAGATATCGTGTTCAAGTTGATGAAGGCCTTCATGAAGCTAGTTCAGACCGAGGTAATAATTCTGGAACCTGAGTACAGGTACCTGTACACAGCACTTGAGATAGCTATCGAGCATAAACTCCCCCTCTACGACACACTGTACGTAGCTCAAGCAAAGCACTACGGTGAACTACTTACAAGTGATAAAGAGCAGGCGGAAGTAGCTAAGGAACTAGGAATTGAGGTCTATCTCGTAACGTAGTATACATTTAATCAAATACATAAACAATGACATTGCTGAGAGGTGTATTGCTCAATAGATAGTTGAATCACACAAATGAAATGATGAGAAAATCTTAAAATCACACCTAAGACTTTGAGAATTCGGTGAACTTGCGTGAGAGAAGTACTTGAGATGTGGAAGTACTCGAAGATGATTGCTAGCTTCGTCCTAGCTGCTGCAGTCTATGCAGTAGTTCTCTGGGTCTTCGCACCACTATGGATAATACCAGGTGTAACAGGTATTAGAATAGCAAATATTCTACCACCAGTCTTCAGCCTACTCTTCGGACCAGCAGCAGCTTGGGGAATAGCTGTTGGTAATCTCATTGGCTACGATATTCTTGGTGGAGCACTAACCATAGGTAGCATAGGTGGATTCATAGGAAACTTCCTACTTGGCTACATGCCATACAAGATATGGCACAGAATGTTCAGAGAACCACCACACTGCAGAACACTATCTAGCGTACTGAAGTTTGAGTTCGTAACGCTAATTCACGCAGCAATATGTGCACACGTGATATCACTTTGGTGTGAAGCAGTTGGATTCGTACCCTACACACCACTAGCCTTCATCATATTCACAAACGACTTCGTAGCACCAGCCATAGCAGGGCCGATACTCATGGCACTACTCTACGATAGGGTTAAGAGAGCAGGTTGGATTTGGACTGATGTTATGAGAGGTTATGAGTACTTACCGACAACAGTGAAGAAGAGGTGGGTCATCGGTACCATACTCGTCACTATAGGTTCGGTAGTTGGCTTAGCAGTAACCATAGGTGTTGGACTAGGATTAGGACAGCCACTATTCTTCGCAGCAGGACCTCGCATTATTGGAGCACCTATAGTTGCAACAGGTCTGATCTTCGTAATCATATGGGCAGTAGGTGTTGCACTTCTTGGATGAAGTAAAAATATCCATAACCTCACTACCTTTTTCTCCCCCAAAGCTCTGATTAACTATGTGAAGTAGCTATGTCAACCCTCATAGAGCTAGATAATGTTTGGGTTAAGTACAGAATGGCTAAGGACTACGCACTTAGAGGTATATCACTCAAGATTAGGGAAGGTGATGTAGTCGGTATCATAGGACCTACAGGAGCAGGTAAGTCAACACTTGCTAAGGTAATGTGCGGCATAGTACCTAACCTAGAGCCTTGTGATGAATTTCGAGGTTACGTATCGGTCTGTGGTTTAGATACGAGAGAAGTCCCTGTAGGTATTATCTGCAGGAAGTGCGCAATGGTGTTTCAAGACTACGAAGCACAGCTATTTAGGACATCTGTCGAGCTTGAGGTAGCTTTTGGACCTGAAAACCTAGGACTTGAACCAAGTGAAATCAAGAAGAGAGTTAAGTGGGCTTTAGAGCTAACAGGTCTAGTAGGTCTTGAACGTAGGTACACCTACGCCCTAAGCGGTGGTCAAAAACAGAGACTCGCAATAGCATCAGTACTTAGTCTTCAACCAGACGTCCTGGTACTAGATGAGGCAACTAGTGATCTAGACCCAAGAGGTAAGCTAGAGCTATTTCAAGTAGTCAAGAAGTTAATCGAATCCAAGATAATCAAAGCAGCTGTGATAATTGATCATCACCTCGATAAACTAGCACAGCTAGCAAATAGAATAGTAGTTCTCAAGAATGGCGAGGTAATAGATGAAGGAACCCCAAGAGAAGTACTGACTAAGGTAGATCTACTGAAATCACTCAAACTAGAACCACCACAAGTAACTGAACTCTTTCATAGATTAGGTCACACAAGAGATAAGCTACCACTAACTATTGACGAAGCAATGAAGTACGTGAACGAAATTAAAGCTAGAAAGCCTAGAGAAGTAGAGCTAGCTAAGGTAGATAGGGTACTATCCCTAAGAGGTATCTGGTTCTACTACGTACCAGGTGAATGGGTTCTCAAGGGAATTAACCTAGATGTGTATAAAGGTGAGTGTCTAGGTATCATAGGTCAGAACGGTAGTGGAAAGACAACACTAGCAAACATCATAATGGGTATACTGAAACCAATTAAGGGTAGAGTAACCCTATTAGGTCAGGATGTAACGGAGAAAGGACCAACAGCAAGAATTGGTGTGATAGGTTACGTACTACAGAATCCTGACTACCAAATATTCAACAGAACAGTATATGAAGAACTTGCATTTGCACCAAAGCACATGGGCTTACCACCAGATGAAGTCGATAGAAGAGTCAAGCACATAGCTAAGCTCGTTGGTATAGAGCACTTACTAGATGAAGATCCGTTCTTCCTCAGTAAAGCAGATAGACAGAGAGTAGCAGTAGCCTCAGTACTCACAATGTACCCAAGAATACTACTACTCGACGAACCAACAACAGGATTAACACCAGGAGAGACTAAAGACCTCATGGACTTGGTAATGAAGTTAAATAGAGAACTAGGAATGACAGTCATAGTCATTACACACGACATGAACGTAATCGCTAGGTACTGCACAAGAGTAGTACTTATGAGGAATGGAGAAATAGTAATCGATACAGACACCAGAACACTATTCAAAAACATCGAAGTACTGAGACAAAACTACATAGAACCACCACAGATCATAGAGTACACAGTAAGAGCACTGGGAGAACCATACCTAACAGTTGACGAACTCATACAGCACCTAGAGAGGTGAAGCAATGAAGTTCGTACTATACATAGATGTCAAGTCACCAATACATAGACTAGACCCAAGAACGAAACTCTATTGGGTACTCTGTGTCTTCATATGGTCAATGACCTTCAATCACCCACTATACACAGCAGCAATACTTGGAATCGTACTGGTAGTACTACTAGTAAGCAAAGCAATTAAAGGAGTGAAATTCGCAACAATACCACTAACAATACTCATAACAATGTGCATTGTACTGTGGCCACTCTTTAGAAGAGAAGGAACCATAGTACTACTCTCCTTAGGACCACTAAGCATATACTACGAATCACTACTCTACGCAATAGCTGTTGGACTTAGATTAACAGCAATGGTTCTAGCAGGACTTACACTACTTGTAACAACCAGGATAGAAGAGCTGGAAGCAGCACTAGTCAAGCTCAAGCTACCCTACCCAATAGCATTCGGAATATCAGCAGTATTTAGATTTATACCAACATTCATGGGAGATGCACTCATGGTAATAGCAGCACAGAGAGCAAGAGGAGTAGATCCACTAAGAGGTAGCTTAGTAACCAAGATTAAGAACTCAGCATTGATAGTAGCGCCGATATTCATGACATCAATGAGAAGACTATCAACACTACCACTAGCAATGGAATCAAGAGGATACACACCAACAACAAAAAGAACATACCTCATACAACTCAAGATGAGATCAGTAGACTACATCTACATAGCAGTATTCACAACACTAACAGCAACCTTCATCTACATGAGACTAAACGGAATAGGAGTCATATACCCACACTACATTTAAGAAAAACAAAGACAAACCCACTCCAACCCCACTCACACCCAACTCACTACCAAACACTCACTAAAAACAAAGCAAGGTACCTAAAGCAAGAGACAACATACTGATAGATACTCCAACTACGTAAGGTATGGTGGACATGATAACCTACATAGAATTACTGCATACATCAGATACATATAGAGAGCGACGAAGCAATAGAACTGTATACAGTATACACGTTAAACACTTCAAGTCACAGT
>CAZYGV010000115.1:0-4401 GCA_964647155.1 uncultured Thermoproteales archaeon
GCATATCTCTAAGTGATCCATTAATCCATTCTCTCGATAATAACTTAGCTGCTTTAACTACATCCTCTAAAGTTGCTACTGCATCTACCAACTCAATACGGACAAATGGAGGTACTTTACCTAAGTAATCGAGAATTTCTCTGTACGTCTGATTTGTTACTTCCTTAACAACTACGTAGAGTACGCCCTGTTTCTTACCTTTAATTAATGCTGTGTCATTAATCCATATGCTAGTATCAATGATCTCAATACCCTTTGCTCTAAAGTATTCCTTAGCTAGGTCTAATTTTTTAGCTAGGGATAGAAGTAATTCTTGAACTTCTGTATGCAGAACTTCGAGTTCTCTCAATAGAGTGTAGTTCATTGGTCCTCTAAAGTACGTATGTACTCTAATGACAGGTTTTAGCTCTTTTCCATCCCAAAGAAGTACCCTTACTTTGACTACCACAATCTTTACTTCGTTGTCACCTTCATTTTTACTTAGTATTTGTATGGGGTTGGGATTGAGGCTCTTTAGATTGTCTAAATTAAGCAGTATAAGTGGTACTAGTGCTGAGATAACTAGTATACAGACCAGCACTAGAAGTACTCTATAGCTTACCTTTAACTTTATCATGAAATCTCCTGATATACTGCCGAAGAAGGGAATTATTTTTTCTCTTGACTCTGGACTTGGACTAATGGTATGAGTGTATTAGTGGATTAGGTGTTCTATCATGAAGTTTCTTAGACCTAGACCTCCTTTGTCTGCTGGGGTCTTCCTTACGTATAGGTGTTGTTGTGAGTGTAGGCACTGTATGTACGTTTGTTCTCCTAGGTGGTGTGATTACTGGATTGATCTCGCTGGTCTTAGGGTTGTTCTTGAGAAGTTGGTCTCTTGCTTTATGTTGTACTATCCTCCTGAGGTCTTTCATAGGAGGGGTTTGCTCGGTCTTAACTATGGTCTTCACTTAACTGGTGGTGAACCTTTTCTTAGGTACGATATCTTACTTCGTGCTGTTGAGATTGCTAAGGGTGTTGGTGTTCCTGGTCTCTTTGTTGAGACTAATTGCTTTTGGTGTACTAGTCGTGAGGTTGTTTATGAGAGATTTCGTGAGCTATATAATAGGGGTCTTGATGGTGTTTTGATTAGTGTTAATCCTTTTGTTACTGAGTTTGTTCCTTTTGAGAGGATTGATCTTGCTGTTGAGGTTGCTAGAGAGGTCTTTGGTGAGGGTAATGTCATTGTGTTCTATCCTATCTACTACCATCAGTTTAAGGTACTTGGTGTTAGGGGTAGATTGAGGTTTGAGGATTACCTGTCGTTGATTGGTAGTGACTACAGTACGTACCTTAGCCCTGACCTTGTTCTTCCCATGGGTAGAGCTGTGTATAGGCTAAACTACATCTACGAGAGGTATCCTGCAAAGTACTTCTTCCATGAGAACTGTCTCTACGACTTGACTAGACCATGGCACATTCATGTGGATTGCTTCTTCAACTACGTACCTGGTTACTGCGCTGGTTTGAGTCTTGGTGATGCTAGGAGGTTGGAGGATATTCTCAGTGGTCTTGACCTCGATAACTACCCCATTCTACGTGCTTTGACTAAGGGATTGGGTGAGTTGTATAGGTTTGCTGTTGAGAATTACGGATATAGAGAGCGTAGGGACGGTTATGTCTCAAAATGTCATCTATGTCTCGACATTAGGCTCCACATATTTCAGAAAGCTAAGGATGAGTTCCGTGAACTACAGCCAAGGGAATTCTACGAGAGGTTACTTGAGGAGTTAGGGGTGAAGGGTGGCGCCGGGGGTGGGATTTGAACCCACGCGGCCCCCATGGGGCCACGGGCTCTCAAGGCCCGCGCCTTAGACCTGGCTCGGCCACCCCGGCTTCTCGAGACATTGAGTTTCTTTGGGGGTTTATAGGTTTATTTCATGGTTGATTCGTGTCTACTACATTACACTACTTCGAGAAAACGATATATTACTCTTCGTGCTATTGCTGTGAGGGCTTGATGAACATTAGTACATTCACTGATGTTGATGAAGTTATTAAGTTCCTGAGGAAGCTATCTGTCAAATATGTTAGGTTCCTTGTTGTGGATATTCACGGTAGTCTGAAGGGTGAGATAGTTCCACTTGATGAAGCTGTTAATATCTTTAGGTCTGGATTTGGTTTTGATGGTTCTTCTATTCCTGGTCTTCGTTTAATTCATGAGAGTGATGTGTATGCTGTTCCTGATATCTCTACTCTTTTCACTGAGTGGTGGTTAGGTAATAGAGTGGCTTCTGTTATCTGTGATGTTTATGTTGGTGAGGGTAAGCCTCTCCCTAACTATTCTCGTGAGGTGCTTAGATATGCACTGAAGTTATTAGAGAAGAAGAGATTGAAACTTAAGGTTGGTGTTGAGCTTGAGTTCTTCCTAGTTAAGTTAGTTGATGGTAGACCGGTTCCAGCTGATGAGGGTAGGTACTTCGATGTTGGTCCTACTGCTAGATGTGAGGATGTTGTTTTAGAAATTGCTGAGTATCTCCGTAGATGTGGATTCAGAGTTCTCAAGATACATCACGAGGTAGCTCCTGGTCAGTATGAAATAGGCTTTAGATTTGATGATGCTCTGAAGCTAGCTGATAAGATCGTAATCTACAGATATATTGCTAGGTGCATTGCTGGTAAGCATGGTCTAGTAGCTACGTTCATGCCAAAGCCTTTCTGGGGTCTAAATGGTAGTGGTGCACACCTACACATTAGTCTACATCGATCAGATACTGATGAGAATGTGTGCTTTGAGAAGGGTATCTTAACGGAAGTTGGTAGGCTTGTTATCGGTGGTTTACTTAAGTTTGCTAAGCCTATGTGCTTCCTCGTAGCACCCCTCGTAAACTCATACAAGAGATTAGTTCCTAACCACGAAGCACCAACAACAATTACGTGGGGTATAGGTAACAGATCTGCTCTCGTCAGAGTACCACACTATGGAAACCAGTTAACTACTAGAATAGAGTTCAGATTACCTGATGCATCCTTCAATCCATACATAGGACTAGCATCTGTGATATACTCAGTAGTGCTAGCTCTCGAGTATAGGATTGAACCAGGTCCACCAATACATACCAGTGCTTACGAGATAGATGTGAACTTTGAGAGGAAATTACCGGTTAATCTGGAACAAGCTATGATACTCTACATGAACTCACCACTCTACAAGTACTTTCCACGTGAATTTAATGAGCACATGCTGAGAATCAAGAAGCTTGAGTGGAGTGAGTACGTGAGAGAGGTTGGTTCTTGGGAAAGTACGTGGAATATAGTTAGTGATTGGGAGTATGCAAAGTACCTACAGCTAGTTTAGACCTATGCCTAACTAATTTTGGTCTTTAACTTCCCGATCATAGCGTACGTAGCTACGAGAAACGGGTAGAACTCTAGTTTACCGAGCAACATATCCACCATCAAGATGACCTTACCAATAGGGTGTAGCTGAGGTGACGTTATACCAACTGATAGACCAACACAGCCCATAGCTGAGGCAACTTCGAAGAAAGAGTCAACAAATCTGTAACCAAGTGCTGTGAGTATGAAGCTACTTACGAGTAATGTAAAGAGGTACAGTGAGGTAAATGAGGTTACTCTAGCAACTACATCATCCGTTAGGGTTCTTCCACCAACAATTCTCTTAATGAGTATGTGAGATGGATAGAGTGTTGACTTCAGTAACCACTGAAGGTACTTCAGTAACACAATGAGTCTGTAGACCTTGATACCACCAACTGTTGAGCAGGTACAACCTCCTATTATCATTGAGAGAGAGAGTACAACTTTAGTGGCATCACTAACCCTACACAGATCCTCTATCTGGAATCCTGTTGTGGTTAGAGCTGATACAGCATGAAAGATCCCTAACTCAATAGCTTTAGGTGTGCTAACACCATCTACAAGCATGTACGTTACTACTGTTGAGAATGAAAATAACGCAAGTAGTATTAGTAAGGTGTTTGTCTCGATTGAGAAGAAGCCACGGATATCACCTCTAAATAGCTTGGCATGGTCTATAAAGCTAATTGCGCCTAGTACCATGAAGAACAGTACAGCTATTTCCATAGGTAGAAATCTCGGCCCTAGGAGATCAGCATAGTGCTTCAAGCTATCATGCCAGTTACTGAAGCCACCTGTAGCAATAGCAGTCATACTGTGGACAAATGCGTCAAGAGGTGTCATACCTGTGAGAAGGAGAGCTAGTGTACAGAGGAGAGTGTATACGAGGTATATCCTGAGTATTGTCTGTGCAGTACCCTTGACAGTAACCTCAATCCTACCACCTCTACCCTCAGCTAGGTATAGAGGAGCTGTTACAGTACCTGGTCTAGAGAATATAGCTATTGCAGCAACAGCAATACCCATCTCACCATACCACTG
>CAZYGV010000116.1:0-4397 GCA_964647155.1 uncultured Thermoproteales archaeon
GATCTAGTCATTCAGTACATGAGCCCAAGACAAGTAACAAGGCTCGTCCAGAGAGTAGGAAGGAGTAAGCATAGATTAGGTGAAGTAGCTAGGGGTATAGTCGTAACATCTGACCTAGATGATACTCTCGAAGCCATGGTAATTGCTAAGAGAGCAATACAGGGTAAGCTCGAAAGATTTAGACCTCACTTCAATGCTCTAGACGTTCTAGCTCACCAAGTAATTGGCTACCTTCTAGTTAAGAGAGTAGCTACCATCGATGAGCTGTATAGACTGGCTAGGAGATCTTACCTATATTCTAGACTAAAGCTGGAGGATCTAGTTAGGGTGTTGAAGTTCCTTGAGGAGATAAGGTACGTAAAGTTCATTGACGAGAAGACAGTTAGGTTAAGGAAGGGTACCTACAGGTACTACTTCGAGAATGCGTCTATGATACCTGATGTGAGACACTACAGAGTAATTGACATAGCTTCAGGAAGTACTGTAGGTGAACTAGATGAGGACTTCGTTGCTGTGTACTGTGAGCCTGGTTTTAAGTTCATATTAGGAGGCTCAGTTTGGGAAGTCATATCGGTAGATCATGATAACTTCAGGGTAAGTGTTGAACCAGCTAAAGACACAACAGGAGCTGTACCAGCTTGGATAGGCGAAGAGATTCCAGTACCTTTTGAAGTGGCACAGGAAGTAGGTGAAGTAAGGTCAAGGATCCTCAACTACATTGAAGAGGGTAGAGCTAAGGAAGCTATAGACCACCTGGTGCATGAGTACCCCTGTACAAGAGCAACAGCAGAGAAAGTAGTTGATGAACTACTTAAACAGTACAGTTCAGGAATACCAACAGCAACACACAACACAGTAGTAATCGAGAGCCAAGGCAGAATCCACGTCATACATGCTTGCTTTGGTACCAAAGTTAATGAAACACTAGCACATCTAATACCAGCTGTACTACAGAGGAAGCACTACATATCAGCAGTAGCACGTCGAGACCCATACAGGATACTCGTAATCACAACGAGACCTGTGAAAGTAGATGTAGTGCTCGATGCACTACTCAGCATAGGTAATGTAGAGGAATTACTTGTCGAAGCAGTTAAGGGTAGTAAGCTCTTTCTCTGGAGACTCTTTCACGTAGCTAGGAGATTTGGATTACTTACAAAGGACGCAACAATGAAGGATATCAGGAAGATCTATGAATCAATAAAAGACACCGTAGTTGAGGAAGAAGCAATTCGAGAATTATTCACAGATGCATTCGACGTAAGTAAGACGGAGAAAGTACTTGACTTAATCCAGTGCGGAAATATTGAGGTAAAGGCAGTAGAGGTAAGCAAGTTCTCACCACTATCAATACCAATACTCTACACCTACATGAAACTAGACTACGTACCGACAACAGCAACACTCCCAGCACTTGTAGACCTAGTTAAGAGAAGAATAAATGAGAGAGAAGTCAAGCTCCTATGCATAAGGTGTCTAAAGTGGTGCTACAACGTGAAGGTAAAGTATGTACCGGACGATATAAAATGTCCAATTTGCGGTGCTAGGACAATAGCTGTCCTACACCCAAGGGATGACCTGAATAAGGTAATCAAGCTACTTACCGAGACCAAATCAGGAACCAAGAAGAAACTGAGTAAGGAAGATCAGAAACTACTTGAGAAAGTTAGGAAAACAGCACTCCTCGTACTAAACTATGGAAAGAGAGCAGTAATAGCATTAGCAGGAAGAGGAATTGGACCAACAACAGCAGTAAAGGTACTAAATAAGGCTAGAGAAGGAGGTGAAGAAGCACTATACCTAGCAATACTTGAAGCAGAGCGAGAATATGCAAGAACAAGACCATTCTGGGAAGACTAGAAGCTAAAGTAGAACATGTAGATCATAGCATAAAAGAGAAATAACCCCTAAACCTACAACAAATGAGAAAGGCCCCGTCGTCTAGCGGTTAGGATGCCCGCCTTACGAGCAAACCGCTGAGAGAGCGGGAGGTCCCGGGTTCGAATCCCGGCGGGGCCACCAAATTAACATACCATACGGAACCCCCCTCCAGTAACTTTCACACCTCCAAGCACCTAGCTTAGACTTCTAGCTACTCAAGGTTACTTACTCCAGTTCCTTACTCCTGAACTGTTCTTTTCATCTGATGTTTTGCTCATATGCTTGAGAGAAAGTTTATTTACTCTATTCACTCGGCTCCTTGCAGAATTCGAGTAGAGTTGGTGTGGTTTGTTCCCTATGATTGCTTTGATAGCCTTTCTTCTAATTGTATTTTTCTCAATAATAATTGTCAGGATTGGTACTGTTGCTCTTCAGATGACTGGTCTATCCAGAGATGTTGCTGCTTTCCAAGCTCAATCTGCTTTCTCAGGTGTTGGCTTTACTACTTCCGAGTCTGAGTATGTTGTTTCTCATCCCGTTAGGAGAAGGATTATCAGGATCCTTATGTTGCTTGGTAGTGCTGGTTTCACATCCGCTATTACGACTCTTGTACTTACCTTCATTGGTAAGACCCCTGAGGAGATGGCTTACAGAGGTATGTGGTTAGCGATCTGTTTAGCCGGTCTCTACTTCTTTGCTAAGTCTAAACTCGTTGATAGGGGTCTGTCCTGGGTTATTGAGAGAGCACTTAGGAGGTTCACTAGCTTAAGGATTTGTGATTACGAGCAGCTACTTGGTCTTAGTAAGGGATTTACTGTCTGTCAGTTTAGGGTTAAGGAGGATAGTTGGTTAGCTGGTAGGAAGTTGAGGGACCTCAAGCTAGATGAGGAGGGTGTTCTCGTTTTAGCTATCTATAGGAGGGTTGGTGGTGAGGAGAAGTTTATTGGTGCTCCTAGGGGCGATACCGAGATTCTTCCTGGTGATGTATTGGTATGCTATGGTCCTGAAGAAGCTATTAGGAATCTCTCCATTAGGATTAAGGGTGCTAAGGGTGATGCAGAACATCTTGAAGCTGTTAGGAGGGAGCAAATTAGGAGACGTATGAGAGAGCTATCTGGAGGGTATGATTAGCTACTCCCTTCTCCTCTCTTCATTTCCACTTATTTTTGTGGCGTAGTTAGTTGCTGTATTTCTTCCTATTAAAGTACTATAAGGTACATCTCGAGTATAGTGTTTGGCTTGTTACTGAGCACATTAATTAGCTCTCTACTGATGTCGCATGCTGCTTTATTTGCCCTTATACATAAGGTCCTATCATCAATGTGTGTACTCTTCCTCACTACTATTGACTTAGGGTTGCTAAGTGTAAGTTCTTTGGAACCCCACGCCTCAACTACATCAACTATTTTCCCTACTCTTAAGATTAGTAGTAGCTTTCTACCGTCTCTGATATACTTCTTAACTCTTGGATCTAGGTCACGTACTGACTTGTTAGCGTTCACACCCACTATGCAGTTACCCCTAGGTGTTAGGTATGGCTCCTTAGTTACCTCTAATGTTGTTCTGTGAGTTGCTGTTATCAGTGGATGTCCCTGTGCTCTAATAGTTTCAACTGCTACATAGTTTAGGTCTTTCAGTATCTCAGTTAGATGAGGAATCCTCATCTAGGTACTAGGGTGAACCGTACTTACCTCTCAATTTGACAAAGACGCAGTATGTTATGAATTTTCTACGTATTTCACCACTCTCGGTCTTCTCTATGAGGAGAAGTTCCTGTGTCCACCCTCTCTCTACAGGTATCACCATTCTACCTCCAGGTGCTAGCTGTTCGATGAGTGGTTCAGGTACTCTTGGTGCAGCTGCTGTTACAAGTATTGCATTGTAGGGTGCATACTCAGGATAGCCTTCACTACCATCACCACATATGACCTTGACTCTATCTATGTACCCTGTCCTAGTTAGATTCTCTATTGCGTACCTAACTAATTCAGGAAATATCTCGATACTGACTACAAATCCTTTCTTCTCTGAGTACTTCGGTGCAACAATTTCCGCACAGAGTGCTGCGTGGTATCCCGTCCCCGTACCTATCTCTAGCACTTTATCCCCCTCCTTTAGCTGTAGTGCTTCGCACATTATTGCACACATGTGTGGTGCTGATATTGTTTGGTTAAGAAATGTTGGTAATGGATTATCCAGGTATGAGTAAAGTCTGTGCTGATAGGTTACAAACTCTTCTCTTGGTACTACGAGAAATGCTCTGATTACGTTTGGTGACTTAAGTACTCCTTCCTCCATCAGCATCTGTACTAATCTCTTTCTCTGCCTCAAGAAAGCTTGTTTATTGAGCATCATCTTAGAACCAAGCCTCTAAACTACTCTGTGTCTTAATCTCTCTAAGTGCTTTAATTGCTCGATCGAGTGCTCTCTCTACTCGATCTCTTGAGAAGTCATGTTCATAGCATAGGAATCTGATAACTGCTTGCTTATCAGGTTCTCTCCACTCAAGTACGTAC
>CAZYGV010000117.1:0-4375 GCA_964647155.1 uncultured Thermoproteales archaeon
AGAGCACTGATCACTTCCTTCTCACCAGGTATCTCAGTAGACAAACCTCTGAATCCCATGGTGTATGCTGCAGCTACTGCAAGTGCTTAGCTATCAGTACTAAAGTCATGAACACTACAAGCATCTTCCTCATCAATTTCACGTAGATCTACCTTGAGTCAACTCAGTAGCTGAACCGTAGTTTTCGCTTCTGTTCAGATAGTATCTGAGTTAGTTCGATGAGAAGTTCAATTAAGTTCTCTTAACCACTCTTGATTTGAGTAAGCTATTTAAGGAGGGAGCTAGCTGACTGCAAGGGATCCTCGTGATCACAATCTATAGAGATCTCGTCCGTAAAACCTATACCTTTGGAAGAATATTGATTTTAACTATTGAGATTGTTGCAATCTCAATAGTTATCGTCATGATAGGTTTCACAGCTTACTACGTGGTCTGTGATCTCCTCGATCTAGCTCTTGAGGGTGGTGGTGTTGACAAGATTCAGCTACTTGTAAGTGATGTCTTCCTACTAATAATACTAGCTGAGATAGTACGTAGCTTCCTAGAAGCATATAGGAGACCTGAGATGTATATTGTTGGTGTTACTGAGGTTGGTCTTGTAGTTGCTATTCGAGAGATTGTCTTATGTGCTATAACAGGTTCACTCTACGATATGTTGCTCGCTAGCCTAGCTGCTCTAGTCCTAGCTGGTGCACTCTGGATACTTGTAACGCACGTTGTTAGGAGTAGCCACTACTCAGCACTTGGTGAAGGAATTAGGGAGAAGGATAAAGAGGAAGAAAAGCTTCCTCAATGTAGTTAACCGCTTTTGGAAGGACTAAGTGAATTTCCTTGAGTTGGTGTAGCGATGATGGGTTACATGAAGTTACAGGTGATGGATCTCCAATAGTCTGATCTGTGATGTATGGAACAGCTGATTATTAGGAGTAGAGGAGCGTCAGAGTACCGTGAGCTCGTCACCTATCTAGCATAGGGGAGTGAAGTCATCATCCAGGAAGAACTACGTGATAGAGGGTATTAATGTACCTTGCTCCACCTACCATCGACCAATTTGTACAGACTCACATCAACTACTCGACCTAATTCGAATCTCAGTACACAGGCAGTAAGGGATGGATTTACTCTAAGTACCTTCCTCATCCATGAACCACAGTTAACGACTTTACTACCGTAGTCTATACCAGGTATGTGCGTGTGACCCATTATTAACCAATCACCTCTACCTAGCTTCAGTACGCTACGTCCTAACCTCTCCAGAAATAGGTCACCGAATACCCTGTTAATTACGTGAGCTACAAAACCATTCCTACACAGGTAATCTCCGTGAAGTACATATACTCTCGACCTATCTACCTCAAGGATTAAAATACCTTCAACAATGAGAATATTCACTCCACGTACTTTGACTACCGTACTTGAGTTCCAGAGATCGTAGTCGTGAGAAGACATCGATAGTACGTGAACTACGAAGTTAACTGAATTCCATAGGTTGAGCGCGGTAAGAGCTCTCTCATACAGGTCAACTAGTTCCTGAGGTGTAGTAACTCTCCTCCTCTCCTCAAATAGGTCACCTGCTACTATGAGTGCTGTTGCATTGACCTTTCTACAGAGATCACCTATGTACTTGATCTCAGGTACCGAATACCAGAGATGCACATCAGATACTACAACGTACGTACCTGAACTACTCAACCTGAGAACAAACATACTTGGAAACCAGTACCTAGTTACCCAGGGAAAACACCAGAGAGAGTAGGTTATCGCCGCTACAGCAATAGCTATTAAAGTAGCTACAGGTAGGAGATGTAGCTTCATAAACTCACCACGTGAGCACTAAACATGTACTTAGGATAAATATAAAGGTAGAAGTAATAAAGTGAATGTACAGGTAACTCGGTGATGAGGGGTAGCAAAGCTGAGATCAGTTGATGAACCCTAGTGTAACTGACCTACCTAAAACTCTTACGAGAAACACTATGTTACTGTACTTACTCACACAATTAACAGATCGTTTGAAGTACGACAACTACACCAACAGCACTAATAGCTACTCCATAAGCTATCCTCAGTATCCAAGCCTGTGTCACCTTAGCTGCCTTAGCACCTAACCAACTGAAGAGAAGTGTGACAAGACCTACACCAATGAATGCTAATGCATTGAAGTATCCGTGTAGTGCTAAGTTTGTAGCACCGATACCTGCTGTCAGTATCATCATTGCACTCGAGGTACCTACCGCTATGTGTACAGGATACTTCATCAAGTCAGCAAGTATAGGTACGTAGTATATACCACCACCGAAACCACAGAGACCTGTTGCAACACCTGCACCATACATTGAACCTACTAGTTTGTAACCTATTGGTAATCTACCGACTTGATCAATGGTTATCCTAGGTGGTATCTTCCCTCTAGTTTTCAATGTTCTCAAAATAACGTAGATACCGATTATAGCACAAGCAATACCGAATATCAACCTCAGTACAAGTCTAGGAGTGTAGACCACTAACTGAGTTCCAGTAATGACTCCTAATGTAGCTGATATACCTGCAATGACAGCACCTCTAACGTACACGTGTCTGTTCCTGTAGTGAACCACTACACCCGGTATGGTTGTTAACGCTATGACAGCCATGTTAACACAGTAAGCCTCCTTTATACTCAAACCAAGTAACCACATCATTAGTGGTATTCTCAGGAAACATCCACCAACCCCTAGCCACGTAGCTAGGAAACCAGCTACAGCACCTATGAACAACACACTAAGTACATAGCTCAGTAGATCCATCACGCTCACCGGAGTTGAGTGCGATGTAAGTGAAATTCTTTTACCCTAGTGTTTCAACTTGAAACTGTGTTTGGTGATCGAGACTCTGTACTCGTAATAAGGGATAGATGTCTGAAATTACTCAGATTATTCTGTAGTGATGTTAGGAAGTCCTTTACAAAGCTAGGTAGAGAACTAGGTTTAAGTCATACTGCTGTAAGAAAATGTTACCTCAAACTACTTGAGCTAGGTATCATGAAACCAACGACATTAGTGAACTATAGGGCTCTAGGATTAAGACTTCTCCTTTTAACTCTACGCATGTCTAAGTTACCTGAGTGGCTTACTTCATGTCCGAGAATCCTACTATTCTGTACCGTGGACGATGGTGCTAATCTTGCTCTTGTACTTGCTGAGAACTGGAAAGTACGTGAAGTTATAGAGAAGAGAAGTTGCTCAATTACATCAAGTAGCTGGGTTAGTGAGGCGCAGATCAGCGAGGTACATGAACTACTGCCACAGTATGTGTATCCGAAGTTTCTTGAAGTTGGTAGTGAGGAAGTTTGCCCCTGTGGTCAGAGATGTGATCAGTGTCCTGAGTACAATCTTGGTTGTCCTGGTTGTCCAGCAACAATATGGTATAGGGGGGTATTCAGAGACTAACACCAACGTCATACTCCGCAACACACATCACCTCGAGAATATGGTACAGAGCAATCATGCAGCATTCCAAATACTCACACTACTTTTACCTCGGTCTCCTATACTGGTCATGTACGGAGCTTCAAGATCAATACTCCACCTATTCAAGAGGACTATCAATGCACAATCAATACTTTTCACGAGGTAGAGAAGATGGAGAAACAAAGTGAACTATAATTCTATGACGCGATTTAGCTAATCCACTTAGAAGTATCTCATAGGATTCAGTAAGCAAGTACTATGCTATTCACTCGGTAAGCACTTCAAGAAGCCAGGTAGCAATACCTTCAAGGGAAGGAAGAAGGAATTCATGAAAAGAACATAGGAAGGAATTACAGCACCTGAGGATCCCATGAGCTAGAGCAATTCCTAAGAAAACATAAGGGAAAAGCATAAGGAAAGAAAGTAAATGTTGAAGCTATACTCATTAGCTTAACAATACTTTCCATCTTATTAGGAATAGTATCAATATATCGATCTTCATCTCTCAGAGAGGAGAGTTGAAGAATGGAATCCATAATACGCAATTGTATCACCAATACTTTCACGACCATGATGTGGAACTACTACCATATCTGAGAAAAGCACTTAAACAAGTGAGGCACTACCTGGTGAGATACGGACTATAGCAGGAATATAGGAAGTTACTTCAAGAACGGTAAAGTATTACATGGAGGGAAAAAGAGACAAAGTTTTCCTAACTTCACCTCTCCCTCCTTTACCTAATCCCTGTAATTGCTAATGCACTGATAGGCTCTAGAACCCTGCACCTGCGGCCCATCTTAGCAAAGTGAGAATCGCTGACACGGAGTAGAAGCACATGAACTGAAAGCCAACATGGACGCCTAATTTGTGTAGGAAGCCTCCGACGAGTGCTATCAGCATTGTTAGGCATAGTCCTGTTATTC
>CAZYGV010000118.1:0-4369 GCA_964647155.1 uncultured Thermoproteales archaeon
ACATAGACTTCTCCTTCCATAATCCTCTTGGAAGCTGGTATGTCGACTACTATTTCCTGTCCACACACATCTATGAAGTACCTAACTACTGGTCCTAGGAAGACGCTTTCCTTGATGTATCCTTTAACTACGTTATCTGCTGTAGGTGGTTCTCTCGATACTTTAATGTACTCTGGTCTAATTGCTAATGTCACTTGATCACCTATGTTGAGTACTTGATCAGGTGTCTTTCTTGCTTTTACGTATGTATCTGTTGCTAGTTCTATTGTCACTTCGTTATTGATTACTTCAACTACTTTTCCGTGGAGGAAGTTTGTTGTTCCTACGAAATCTGCTACGAACTTACTTCGTGGATTGTAGTAGATGTCTTCTGGACTACCTACCTGAATTACTCTCCCTCTATTCATTACTACTATGGTGTCTGCTACTGCTAATGCTTCTTCCTGGTCGTGAGTTACGTGGATAACTGATAGACCTAGTTTTCTCTGTAGTCTTCTCAGTTCCTTTCTTACCTGTACCCTAATTTTAGCATCTAGGTTACTTAGTGGTTCATCGAGTAGCAGTACCTTGGGTTCTATTACTAGTGCTCTTGCTAATGCTACTCTCTGTTGTTGACCTGCTGATAGTTGATGAGGATACCTATCAAGTAAATCACTTATGTTTAGTAGTTCTGCTACTTGTCTTACTCTCTTCCTAATTTCATTCTTTGGCAATTTTCTTATCTTTAGTCCATATGCAATGTTATCAAATACTTTCATGTGTGGGAAGAGTGCGTAGTTCTGGAACATTAGTGCTACTCCTCTTTTGTGTGGTGGTACGTTGTTCACTACTTTTCCATCTATGTACACAAGTCCATCATCTGGTTCATAGAGACCTGCTATTACTCGGAGTAGTGTTGTTTTTCCGCAACCACTTGGTCCCAGGATTACGGTGTATGTCTTATCTTTGAATCCTAATGTTACGTGGTCTAAAGCTACTACACTTCCGAATCTCTTGCTTACATTCTCGAGGTAAACTATATCGAATTTACTCATGAAGACACCTCACAGGAGCTCCTCAAATATCTTAACTCTCTTACCCGTAATAACTCTAATCAAGACTAAGCTTCCTATGACTGTTGCTATGAGTATGGTTGCTAATGCTGATGCCTGTCCCCAGTAACCATGCGTACCTGTGCTCAGTATGTAGGTTGAGAGAAGCCTTGTTGCTGGTGTTTCTAGGAATATTACCGCGCTTACGGTATTCATACACTTAATGAATGTATAGATGAATCCTGCAGCAAATGCGGGGTACAGGAGTGGCAGAGCAGTCTTCACAAATGTTCTGAAGCTATCTGCACCTAATGTTGCTGAAGCTTCTTCAATTGATGGATCTATCTGAAGGAGGCATGCTGCTGAGCTTTGAAATGCTAGAGGTATTCTCCTCATTATGTGGTTCAGTACTATTATCAATGCTGTTCCCGTTAGGTAGAATGGTGCACCGTGAAAGGCCAGTATGTACGCTAATCCTATGAATGTTCCTGGTACAGCGAATGGTAGCATAGAGAATACTTCTATGAACCTCTTACCAGGGACATTCTTTCTAATCACTAGGTACGCTGCTAGTAGACCTAGGAATGCAGTAATTACAGCTGCTGAAACGGCGAAGATTACCGAATTCTTCAAGCAGTCTAGTCCTCCGTGGTATATGAGTTCAAAGTTCCTCAAGGTAAGTGTGTAATCTACACCCCATGTCTTCGTAAATGCACCGAAGAAAATGCATCCATACACCATAAGTATCAGTATGGAAACTGCTAGTAGTATTGAGAATATGGTGTACTTAACGAACTTTGGTAGTGGCTTAATTGTAAGTCCTGTAGGTGCTCCAGTCACCGTTACATAAGCTCTCTCACCTAGAAGAATTCTCTGGAGTATGAAGAGTATGGTTACTGGTATCAGAAGGAAGACACAGATAGCCGTAGCACCAATGTAATCACCCCATCCCTGAACTCTCATGAATGCAAGTACAGGAAGTACTACGAAATTACCACCAATAAGTAGTGGATTACCGAAATCGGTCAGTACATTCATAGCTACAACAACCATAGCAGCAGCTACACCAGGCATGGAAAGAGGTAGTACTATGTCGCGAAATACTCGTAGATCAGAAGCACCTAGAACTCTAGCGGCATACTCAAGTGTAGGGTCTATTGACTTCAAAACACCAACAAGAACTAGATAGGCATAAGGAAAGAATGTTAGGGTCTGTACAGCCCACAATCCATGCCATCCATAGATCTCAAATGGCTTCTTAAAGAGCCCATAGGTAATTAACCCATATCTTCCAAAAAGCATTATGAATGCCATACCAGTTACGAAGGGTGGTGATATCAGCTGTATCAGTATTACATACTTGAACAATGTCTTACCAGGGATATCAGTCCTAGTTATAGCGTATGCAAATAAGTACCCAAGTAAGACAGCTGTTGTTGTAGATAGTACAGTTATCATCAAGGTATTCTTAAACGACGTTATGAATAGATGCTCTGAAAGTAACTTACCATATATCTCAAGTGAAAATCCTCTCTCTGTATACAAAGTCTCTAAGATAGCCCTGAACATCGGATACAAAATAAACAGCAGGATAAAACCTACAATGACAATGTAAGCAATCAGCACAAAGGGGTCTAGGAGAAATCTACTCAACCTAGCTCTATTAGACATACCCTTCACGGGATACACCTCACTCTACACAATAGAGGAAAGGTAGTGGTATGGAAGTTTAAAAAGAGGTGATTTCAATTTCAGAAAGTAATCACCTCACGTCTCAAGTCTACTGAGCTTAGTGAAAGTACACCTATCTCTGTAGTGTCTAGATGGGTAAAGTACAGTGTTGAAGTGCTTGGTAGGTTGTTCGGTACTGATGGTATTGTTGGTATTTGAGCTGTTGCAAATGCGTATGCAGCTCCAAGAACTACTTCTTCCCATTTCTTAAGTAGTTCATCCTTCTTAGCAGCATACTCCTTCCACTTAAACTTCTCAGGTGGTAGTAGAGGCATCTTCTCTAGTGGTACTGCACCTGGTGGTGGAATTACATCAGGTCTAGTTGATATTCTCAGTGAGATGTCGGTATGTAGTTGTCCAGCTCTTCTACCTAGTATCCAGTTAACAAATATCTTAGCAGCTTCTAGGTGTGGTGCACCCTTTACGACAGATACAGCACCTATTTCCCAACCTGTTCCCTCTTTTGGAAAGACCATCTTGACGGGGTAACCTGCCTTAATGACCTTAGCGATATCGTGAGCAAATAGCACACCGATAGCATACTCACCAGCACCAACTAACCTACCAGGAGCGGCACCTGACTTAGTTATTAAACCAGCATTGCCCCAGATCTTCTTAGCCATCTCGAAACCCTTCTCATAGCCGAAGATCGAGATCAAGGTTTCAAGTATTGTAAATGCAGTACCGGAAGTTCTTGGATCAGCAATCACTATGTGGCCCTTATATATTGGCTTTGTTAAATCCTCCCAGCTAGTGGGTACAGGTAGGCCAAGCTCCTTAATCCTCTTAGTATTGTAGCATATCGCTATACCACCTACATAGAAACCAAACCAGTAACCATCTGGGTCATGGAACTTAGCTGGTATATCCTTGGCATTGGGTGGTGGTTCTGTCCACTTGTAGAGAAGACCCTTTTCTTTCAAGTACTCATGAAATATCATTGGTCCACCTAAGAACACATCACAAACAACTCTACCAGCTTTTGCTTCAGCAACTATTCTAGCTGCTATCTCACCAGCAGACATTCTAACGAATTCAGCTTTAATACCAGTATCCTCTTCAAAGGCTTTACATAGTCTCTCAAGCTCGAATTCGTGAATAGCACCGTAGATTAAAACTGGACCCTTAACAGCAGGTCTTGGCTTTGCTGCGGGGGGTGCTGCAGGTCTAGCCGTTAGGAAGTAGATGCCAACAGCCAGCACTATTATCACAATCACGGCAATAGCAATGATCCAAATCCTAGCAACGCCCTTATGCTTCATAGAGAAACCCTCACCCCTCTTGAGGAGTAAGTGAATTATATAGGTTTTCCCCATATATTAATAAGGTTAAAGCCTGCTACATAATGGTATATTTCATACTTATCTCAATGTACTACCCTATTCAATACATAGTAATAAACTTCAATCCTGATCAGGCTATCTGAATATAGATCATGATTATTCAATACCAATAGCTCTAGCACCTTATATTAACTTTTGTTAGACCAAATCGCATGCAGAATGCTGCTAATATGAATATCCATTGCTTGTATTTGAGTTTAAAGAGTAGTATTGATGAAACCAATGATTTCGAGGATTTCGTTCTTCACCTCCATAATTGCTGGT
>CAZYGV010000119.1:0-4340 GCA_964647155.1 uncultured Thermoproteales archaeon
GTGTTTGCTGAGGTACGTAATTCACGAAATTAATGAGTCAGTAACTGTTCTCAACTAGCTAGAGTGAAGCTTCATGAGGAGGAAGGTCTTAGTTATCGGTCATAGAGGAGCTCCAAGGTACGAACCTGAGAACACTCTTCCAAGTTTTCTGAAGGCGATAGAGCTAGGTGTAGATCTAGTTGAGTGTGATGTGAGGCTCACAAAGGATCTGGTACCTGTGGTCTTTCATGATGAGGATCTAGCAAGACTTCTAGGAGTGAGGGTTAAGGTACGAGAGCTAACAGTAAGTGAGTTGAAGAGATACAGGATTAGGGGAAGAGAGATACCAACTCTAGAAGAGGTACTCAATGCACTCAGGTGTAGGTGTGGTCTCATAGTTGAGATCAAGGAGAGGGATTCAGTGGATACAGTACTGAACGTATTGAGGAAGGTAGGAGTACTTGGCTGTGGAAAGCCAATATACGTAGCTTCCTTCTACCATACAGTAGTTAGGTACGTAACAGAAGTAGAGCCGAGAGTTCGAGGAATAGCTATCATATCCTGTGAACCAGTTGACCCAGTACACATAGCTAGAGAGGCAGGTGCTGAGATGCTAGCAGTCAGGTACTTGTACATAACGAGGGATCTAGTTGATAAGGCTAAGAGAGCAGATGTAAAGATAATGGCATGGACAGTAAATGACGTAGACGTACTCAGGAAGCTCATAGAGAAAGGAGTAGATGCAGTAGCAACAGATGATCCTAAGTTAGTGATTAATCACCTCAAGCACCTAAGTACTCACGAAGAATAAGGTAACTCCACAGAGAATTAACATTGAGAAAAACATACCTACCAAATAACCTACACAACTCCTCAGCAGAAACGTAGACAATACCTGGAATTGAACGAACAACATCAGACATAGAGAAAGAGAGACCAAGCAATAGCTTTCTCAACCAAGAACGTAGAAAACGAAGAACAACAGTAGAGTAACAAGCAACAAAAGGCTCAAGACAACCACAAGACCAAACAGGAACACAAGCAACACCATTACGAGACCTACATACCTGAACTAAGTACCTAAGTAATGCGGAACTAACAAGAGGAGTATCACAGGAAACAACAGCAACAAAACAATCACCAAGCAAACTTTCAACAAAATCAAGAATAGTGAACAAGCCAACAACAGGATGACTGTATGAGCACAAGACATCACGAATAACAAACCAATGACCAAAACACGAACCAAACCTAGACAAAACACGACACCAGAAATCACGCTGATACTCTTCACGAACACAAACTGCCAATACATCACAACCACACAATCTCCTCAATAACAAATCAGCAACAGAAAAACCACCAACATTAAGACAAGCCTTATACACACCCAACCTACTCGAACCACCACCAGCAACAACACCAACAACAAACATAGTAGCTCAAGGTAAAGAAACCTGAAAAACTACAAAACAGTTAATCAAGATACCTCAACAATTCAAACATATAACTGTGTTATATTTTTCTATCTATAGCACAAAATTAGTCGGTACATTTTCTCCTGCACATCTAATTAGGATATTCAGGAATAGCTAGCTCATGTACTAACTTATAAGTATGAGTAAAAATTAATCTATAACGAGGTCGTCCCTATGTCAGTTCCACCAGAGGTTATTAAGAAGATGGTTGAGGATGCAATAGCAGTGCAAAGAGCTGACATAGGTGTCATTAAGGAAAAGAGAGGAACAAAATTCACAATACCAGATGCACTACCGTACGTAGAAGCAGTAAAGAAGATGGCACCAGTAGGACCAATGAAGAAAGAGGTCATTGACCTACATGTAAACTCGGTGGTAGCACATTACGAAATACTGAACGAAATTGCAAAGGACAAGACAATTAGACCAGAAGACGACCCATTTGTAGAACATTATCAGACACCAGTAATACTGAAGATACTGTATGAACTAGATCCAAAGTTTAGAGAAGCAGTAGAGACCTTCGTTAAGGAGCTAGAGAAGAGGAGGGATTTAATTGGTAGAGAAGCAATGAGAAAGTACTGTGGCTTCTACGGACCAACCTGTGTTGTAGACTTCGCATACTCAGTAGGTGGCATGTCAGGGCTCTTTGCCTACATTCTGGAGAAAGTACCAATAGACAAGAAGTACAAAGAGGCAATACTAGCAGCAAAGAGCTGGGGTATGAATACAAGCTATGGCTTTGGTGCTAAGTTCATATCAGCAATTGAAGCAGGTAAGACACTAGAAGAAGCACTTAGTGCTGAAATCGAAATGTTGAAGAAGATCTGGCTAACACCAGTGGAAGCACAGGTAGAAGTGATGAAGGAAGCTGGTCACATTAGCTTCGATCCAGCAGAATACATGAAGAGGTATGAGCAGAGGATTAGACCATATGTAAAGGCAGCACTAGATGCAGGTGTGCATCTAGGTAACATCTGTGTAGTACCAGCGTACTGTGTTGGTGATGTGGGACATCACATAGCACAGTCAATGTACAATATGGCGAAGGATGACGTTGTAATGGCAATAATGGAAGCAGTAACGGAAGTTATGGCATCAACACTAGAGACAGCACTGAAAGAGGGTAAGCTAAAGAGTGAGTATGACGTACTGAGAGTAGCAACAGGTGCAACAGCCGCAGCAGTAGCATACATAGCTGAGCAGGACGGCTTCAGCGCACCAATGATAATTGACCTACTAGTGAAGAGGTTCTTCAATCTAGTACTTAAGTCACCAGCAAGAGGTGTAGCAGCTGAACTACACAACGTAGACTTCATGGACATGCTACTGAGAGGCTGGAAGATAATTACACCAAAACCATGGGGAAGAGGTGGAGAGGTAATTAAAGGTGTTAAGGTAGATCTAACACCAATTGAAAAGAACGAAGTACTCAAGAACCCACAAAGATACACCTACCCAGGCTGTGCAATTACAGTAAGGTTCTCAGCATTAATGAGACTAGCGGACTTCCCATGCCTGCTAACAAGTGAACCAGTAACAGCAACACTCAATACCTACATCGTAGCACTGCACCCAGAGACAGTGATCTCACCACCACCAATATGTAAGAGCTGTGCACCAAGCTTCATACTAACAGGAAGATGTATCCACTGCTACTACAGAAGAATGATTGCTAAAGAAATACCACTGGTAAGTATCTTTGCAGCTGGAGTCCTTGGAGGAGCTGGAGCACTAGGTTAGATAAGATAACGTTCTCTAACTCATTTCATTTTTACTAAAATTCACCTTTCCTTCACGAGAAGAATAGGATTATCCTCACCTAGCTAATAACATGCATATTTACTCCTATATATACATATAAAGACTTATATAAACCCCCAGTACACTACACCTATAGGGCGGGTGAGTAGTATGGGTGCTAGGAGTCAACCAACGGTAGCACAAATGTTCATATCAGAGCTCATTGGTACCTTTGCACTAACATTCTTCGGTGCTGGATCAGTTATCTCTTTCCCAGCAGTGATGGGGCCAGGACCAGCAGCACTATTTGCTATTGGTGCTACTTTCGGTTTCATTATTGCAATAATGATATACGCTACGGGTCACATCTCAGGGACTCATATTAATCCATCAGTAACAATTGGTCTACTAGCTGTTAGAAGATTCCCAGGTAAGCTAGTTGCACCATACATAGTGGCTCAGTGCGTTGGTGGTATTCTAGCTGGTCTATGCCTATATGCATGCTACCCAGTAGTAGGTAGAAAAGTGCACTTTGGTTCAACACTACCGAACTACGCTCTAGGCATCACAGATGGTGCTGCTGTACTGATTGAGATTCTATTAACTTTCTGGCTACTCTTCGTGATCATGGGCACTGCTGTTGACAAGAGAGCACCACCAGGATGGGCTGGTTTCGCAATAGGTTTCACTGTTGCATGTGATATTTGGGTAGGCGGTCCACTAACAGGTTCAAGTCTAAACTTTGCTAGATCACTAGGACCTGCCATTGCAGCAGCCATTGCAGGTGACTTCCTACCACTAGCAAAGCTGTGGATCTACTTGGTAGGTCCAATCATTGGTGGTGTACTCGGAGCTGTAATCTACGAGTACTGCTTCAAACCAGCAAGATCGTAGGAAGTTAAGAGGTAGGAGGAGGGTAGTGAGTAAATTCCTTTCTTTTTCCCTCCCTGTACTAGCTTAAACATCATCTATTTCGTTGCTGTGTTATTTGCTGTGGTTGTGTTGTCACCTGCGGTTTATAGTGTGGACAGAAGTACTTGTATGGACATTCCCCACATTCTCTAGGATCTCGCGGTGATGACCAGCTCTCTATGAGCTTTCTAACATCCTCATCTGTGAACTCTTCTGTTACCTCTACTT
>CAZYGV010000120.1:0-4330 GCA_964647155.1 uncultured Thermoproteales archaeon
ACCACCGACCTCGGGGTTATGAGCCCCGCGGGATACCTGGCTTCCCCACCCCGCTGCTATAGCCGGTACTTCCCCTTTCTTCTGATGTTTATAAGTCTTTCTCTGTTTCTTGAATTGTGGCTTCTGGTGTTCTCTCACTATTTGTCTTGTTGGAGTGCTTGCTTTATTGCTTTTAGGGTTTCTGGATCTAGTAGGTTTTCTGCGTATTTGAGTGCTACTGCTGCTAGCTTTTTGGCGTCGGTTCCTGTTAGCTCTAGTACTCTCTTGTACTGTTTGTGTGGTGGTTTCGCTATGTTCAGTACCTGTCTTAGGTATTCGTATGCTGTCTTGACTTCTACGTACTTGTTTAGTCCTGTTATGTAGATGTGGAGGTACTTTCCTTTCCTCAATCGTGCTCTCATGTGTTTTGCTATGAGTTTGATCGCTGTGACTAGGCTCATCTCTGTCTGTGTGTACTGTGCTATGTGCAGTAGGTCAGTACGTACTTGTGCTAGTTTCAGTACTTTTCTTGGCCATAGGTAGCTTGGGTATGCAACTACTGCTCTCAACATGAGTACTAGACCTCTATACCTTGCTTGATTTAGGAGTACTAGTCGATCTTTCTGTACCTCGATTCTTGGTCCTAGTGTTTGCTCTAGTTTTTCTGCTAGTAGTTTACGTAGGTTGTGTGGTAGTCTCGTACTGTACTCTAGCCTTACCTCTACTTCTCCTCTTTTGCGTTTTACGGTTTTGAGTATACCATCCCCTATGAGTAAGCCGGCTACTAGTTCCTCTGCTAGGTTCTGTGTTATGTTTAGTGTATGGTGCCAGAGCTGTAGTTTGTTCTCTAGTATGTGCTGTGGAGCACTGTTCTGTAATCTGTGGTCTGTACTGAAGGTTATCGTGTAACAGGTATCTACTAGATTTCCTGTCCGTATATAGTACATCAGTGTTCTTGCTTGTAGTGGTGTTCCTAGTAGTGTCGCTACGTAGGTTATGTACTGTGTATCTGATGTTGCTAGTTGTAGTACTCCATTTCTTGTACTGAGGTCTGTTAGTAGTAGTCCTAGTAGTAGCTTACGTTGATCGTACTGGTGCTGCATACCTGTTATCTCTGTACCTATTCTTGCCTTGACTATGAGTCTTGGTTCTGTTGGTTTTAAGACCTTTAGCTTCTTTACTCTGGTCGTTAGCTTATCTACTGAGGTACGTTCCTCTATCCTGTAGTTTTCAATGGTGTTTAGTACTTTGTCGACTGCTATTGCTCGTAATTTGGTGAGTGTGTACCATAGTTCTGCTGGTGTGGTTTTATCTAGCTTCACCTCTATGATCCTTCTATTCACTTTCTCTACTATGTCTCGTAGTTGCCTTAGTACATGTTTCCTTATGGTTACTTCGTGGGTGTGGGCTAGTTCTCTACTCATGTAGTGCTCTCTGACTTCTACTCTCATGACTATGCTGTTGTTGTCTTCCTGTAGTACTTCTTCTCTTAGCTCTATTGCTGGTTTCACGTAGTTCTCTACTTCTCTAAGTGCTTTAGGGGGTTCATGGTTGCTCTGTTTCTGGTTTGGGGTTAGGTATTTGTGTTCTGTCTTCTCTAGGTGTTTTGTGTGATGAGGAGTGCCGCGGTTTGATTGGTGATGTTTCTTCCTTTCCCTCGCTGATTGCTTTTCTTGGTTCATGTTTTTGAGTGGGTTATCCCTTTCTTCTCTAGGTGGTTTGTGTGGGTGTGGTTGGTCTTGCTGTTGTTGGTCTTGGTCGTATGGGTAGGTTGTACGTGGATGTTGTTGCTAGGTTTGTTGATGGTGTTAGGTTGGTTGGTGTCTTCACTAGGACGTTTGCTAAGGCTGAGGCTGTTGCTAGGGAGTATGGTGTTAAGGCGTATAGGTGTCTTGATGAGTTGTTGAGAGATCCTGATGTCGATGGTGTAATCATTGCTACTCCGACGTACACTCATGCTGATTTCATTGTTAGGGTTGCTGAGGTTGGTAAGCATGTTTTCTGTGAGAAACCTATTGATGTTGATCTTGTGAAGGCTAAGAGGGCTGTTGAGGTTGTTGAGAGGTGTGGTGTTAAGTTACTTGTTGGTTACATGAGGAGGTTTGATCGTGCTTACAGGAGGGCTAAGGAGGTTGTTGAGAGAGGTGAAATTGGTGAGCCTCTTGTGTACATTGGTGTTTCTAGGGATCCTGAGGCTCCTCCTGAGGGTTGGTTGAGAGACCCTAGGTTGAGTGGTGGTCTCGTACTTGATCTCATGTCCCATGACTTTGATCTAGCTAGGTGGTTTCTCGGTGATGAGGTTGTTGAGGTGTATGCTCATGGTGGTGTATTCGTGTACGACTTCATGAGGGATCTCGGTGATTTCGATACTGTTGTTGCGTATCTCAGGTTCTCTCGTGGTAAGATTGCTGTTGTGTACGGTAGTAGAAGGGCTCCTCACGGTTATGACATTAGGTGTGAGGTACATGGTACAGAGGGCTCCATCTCCATTGGTGTTGACTATGACTATAGTGTTAGGTTAGCTACTTCTAGTGGTGTAAGGTTTAGTGGTTTAGCTTGGTTTCAAGAGAGATTCTTCTCTGCATATGTCGAGGAGATTAAGCACTTTAGAGATGTCATCAGGTACGACATCAAGCCCCTGGTCTCTGGTTACGATGCTATTAAAGCTCTTGAAATTGCTCAAGCAGTCACCAGGTCAATTATTGAGAGGAGACCTATTGCCGTAAGTTAGATCGTACTCACTACGGATTCCATTAACCTACACCACTTGTACTTGAAGTTTCTATAGCTAAATAACCTACTCCACTCTCTACACCTACTTGAGAACTTAGTTCTCAACTCACTATCTACGAGAAGTTCGTATGCCCTTCTAGCTAGCTCAGCTATGTCCCCCCATGGAACTACGTATCCTGTTAATCCATTCACTACACAGTCTCTAACTCCTCCACAATCATATGCTACAACTGGTGTACCTACGGTCTCAGCTTCTAGTGCTGTTATGGAAAACCCCTCTCTAAAGCTCGTTAGTACGTAGATCCAAGAGCTTGAGAGTATCCTCCATTTTTCAGATTCCTCTACATTCCACCTAATCTCTAGTATCTTCTCTACACCCCACTTCTCAGCTAGCTTTCGCAATCTCATAAACTCAAGGTAGTTACCTCTACCAGCTACTACGACCCTTAACTCAGGTATGTAGGGTTTAAGGTGCTTTGTTAGGTAGAGTACATGATCTATGAACTTATACCTCATTACTCGACCAAAGTACGTAATTGTTGGTACTGGTGACTTCGGGTATTGTTCTCTTGGTGATTCAGTACAGGGATTAATCACGGTGATTTTACTTCGTGGTACACCGTATCTACGCTGTACCTCGTTCTTCACATACCTCGACACTGTCACGAAGATGGCAAATCGCTGAAGTATGGTAAGTAGTTCACCTACATAAGCTCCCACTGCTCTGTAAAGTGGTTCCTCTATGAAGTACTGAAGGGTGTGAATGTGATGAATCAGGAGTATGTGATACTTACCACACCTGAGTAATGGAGTGCTGTATGGTACACCACCTCCAAGACTCTCAATAACTATGTCAGGTCTTAAGCTCCTAGCTATGTAGGGAGCTACTACGTGTATGCTGTACGTAGTACCATAGTGATGTACAGGAACTTCGTACCCACCAATCTCTACCCTGTCGTGTATTTTCCCACATCTCGGACACAGTAACGTAACTCTGTATCCCTGCTCTATCAGTGCTCTTGCTAAGTTCTTGACATAGTACTCAGCACCACCGGCTCTTGGATCAAGTAAGCACTTCCAGTTAATGATCAGTACCTTGACCACGAATCTTCCCTCTAGGTAGAATCACCATAGCTAATCTCACTACTAGCGTTAGCACTCGTATTCCTAGCTTCTCAAGTAGTAACATCATTACTAGAGCTACGATTAGTGAGGTGAGAAGCTCTAAGTACATACTCCCGATAGGATTTAAGATGTATGCTAGGTAGAGGAGAGCTGCTACTAGTATCGAGGGGATCATTCGGAGCCAAGGTATTTCCATACCTAACCTAGCTGCAATCAGAACAGCTATTCCTGCACCAAGACCAAGACTCACAACTCTAGCATATGCAGCACCTATTGAACCCAGTGAAGGTACAAGAAGTAGGTACAGTACTACCTGGAGTATGCTAGATGGTAGTGCGTAGGTAAGTACTTGCTCTGGTCTAGAAGCTATGTAGGATGATGACCATGCAACGTTCACTGCTATTGCTAATGGTATCGATGTAAGTAGTACCTGTATGAGTGGTATTGCTCTGAGGTACGTAGTACCTAGTAGAGATAGGAAGAATCTAGCAAG